>JAFPBK010000102.1 GCA_017424105.1 Kiritimatiellia bacterium
GTTTACCTGAGACAGGTGAGATTGTCCATGCTGCATTTACAACAAGCATTGTGCAGATTAGAAATGCAGAACAAATGAATTTTGATATTTTCATATATCTATTCCTTAGAATTTAATGATTAGAACACAATTACCATTATTCAAATATTTAACTAACTTATATTATACCATACACATATGGTGAATAGTCAACCTAAAACAATAGTTCCAATAAGCGATGGTGCTAAAAGTTCTATTTTTTGACAGAGCTAACCTATATTTTCTAGCAAGCACAACGTTTCGCCTTACTGAAACTTAAAATAATTCTACCGGATATATTGCAAAGCAATGCTTCATATGCCACAGGCATGCTTCATGGCGCTTTGCGCCACTTCATAGAGCTCAGCTCTGCTTCATCTAAAACAAAAAAGGCGCCCCGTAGGACGCCCCTTTTTAGAAGATTAGTGCTTTACTTCAACCTTCTCACCCTTTGGCTGACCGATGTCAGCTAGTAGCTGATTGAACCATGCCTGATCTGTATCGAATGGCTTACCACCCTTGATGCGCTCGAACTCACAAGCACGTAGCTCGTTGTTATTGTTCTCGTCCTCACCGATAACACCACCAACGCCCATCATTGCGCACTCAACTGCCTTGTCTGCGCACTTGATGATTAGCTCCTTATCAGCAGGATTTGATGCAGCAGCACGGCTGTAGTAACCAGACTTCTGTACCATTGTCTTCTCAGCACCTAGCATCTGAGCAAACTGCTTTGCAAACCATGCACCTGGGTTGATTGCATCTAGCTTTGCATGACCGAATGCGTCGCGTGGAACTTCCTCACCGCGAGCTTCCATCTCCTTGATGATTGTCTCAACGCCAGCACCCTCAGAAACGAAGATGTTAACATTATCAACCTCATCCATAATCTTGCGTAGACGCTCAGCCTCTGCCTTTACGTCAAATGCTAGCTCAGGGATGTAGATAGCGTGGATTTCCTTGCGCTCCTTGCTTAGACCGATGCCAGGAACAAACTCCATCTTGTCTAGTAGCTTACGATACTCAACAGCTGTTGCAGCTGTTAGGTAACCGCAGTTACGGCCCATAACCTCGTGTACGATTAGCATACGTGGGTTTGCATTGTGCTCACCAACTACGTTAGCGAAGAACTTAGCACCCTCTTCTGCAGCTGTCCATGCACCTAGGCTCTGACGGATTGGATATACGTCATTGTCAATTGTCTTTGGAAGACCAACTACTGTTAGAGCATAGTTGTTTGTCTTTAGGAATGCAGCCAAATCTGCTGCAGCTGTATTTGTGTCATCACCACCGATTGTGTGAAGAACATCTACACCATCCTTAACAAGCTGATCAGCAGCAACCTTCTGAGGATCCTGACCTTCCTTTACAAGGCCACGCTTTACGCAGTCCTTGATGTTTGTTAGCTTAACGCGGCTATTACCGATTGGAGAGCCACCGTGCTTGTATAGAACAGCGATATTCTTACGCATCTCAGGAGTTACTGTGATGCTCTTTCCTTCCAAAAGACCCTTATAACCACCAACGTAGCAGATAATCTCTACCTCTGGTGCTACATCTGTATAACGCTCGATTAGAGCAGCAATTGCAGAGCTTAGGCATGGTGCCAAACCACCTGCAGTTAGAATTGCAACTTTCTTTACATTATTCATGATTTTTATCCTTATTTTTGTATTTGTTTTTAAATTTTGTGTTATTTATAAAAGCTAGTTTGTTTTCTTTGGTGGGCGAGGTCCACGCTTGAAATTACCATGAGGTCTGCGGCCTCCACCAAAACCACGAGCATGAGCACCTGTGCCATTATTGTTAGCTGGATTTTTGCGTGGAACATTTGCTGTTGGCTCTGGCACCTCTGCAAATAGTTCCTCTGCTGGCTGCTGACAATGTAATGGCTCGCCTAGTAGTGTCTCAATTTCAGGAATGATAAAGGACTCATCCTCACAAGCAAATGATACTGCGGTACCCATTGTTCCAGCACGGCCGGTACGACCAATGCGATGGATATAATCGTCTGCCTCGTATGGGAAATCATAGTTTACAACAAGTGAGATATCGTCAACATGAATTCCACGACCAGCAACATCTGTTGCTACAACCAAATTTACTTTACCACTGCGAAAATCCTCAAGAATACGGCAGCGCTTCTTTTGATCTACATCTCCAGAAAGCATTTCTGCTGTAATTCCTTGACGAGCGAGTCTGTATACTAACTCTTCGCAATCGCGCTTTCTATTTCTAAAGATAATGGTGCGACCATATTTCTCACTCTTTAGAATATTGTAAAGCACAGTAAACTTTTCGCGTGCTGCAATTGGGTAAACTAGCTGACTGATTGTGTCAACTGTGCCATGCTCTGGATCTACTGATACCTGAACTGGGTTTGGCATCCATTGCTGTGCTAAGCGCATCACTTCATCATTAAGTGTTGCTGAGAATAGCAATGTTTGGCGCATATTCTGATCTGGAAGCAGGCGAATGATGCGGCGAACATCTGGGATAAAGCCCATATCAAGCATA
>JAFPBK010000103.1 GCA_017424105.1 Kiritimatiellia bacterium
AAATTAAAATTTACTACTCAAAACGCAGAAAAAACAGCTGTGTTAAAGTTTTTTTTGCCTAAAATTAAAATTTACCTCTTTTTTTGCTTGACGGAATACATACTTGTATTTCGTGGTTCCTAATATCCATCACGCTTTTATTTGGTTTAATTGTTTGTTTACTTTTAATGTGGATATTTGAAAAACTTGCTCTCCCGTCGCCAATGTCCTCAATGTGTCTTGCTGAAATTTAACTTTAAATTCTACCGGATATATTGCTTGGCAATGTTTCATATGCCGTAGGCATGCTTCATGGTGCTTTGCACCGCTTCATAGCGCTTGCGCTGCTTCATCTAAATTCGGACCCCGAATTTAGACCATTGTCCTTGATAGTACATGAAAAATGTGTTTTTCAAATATGTTTATTGCATTTAAGTGGGTTTTAGTGTAATATATGTCTAAGAAATTACTTCTAAATAATTTAAGAGAATAGAGGACAATTTGATGGAAAAGAGAATTATTACAGCTTTGGATGTTCCAGGTGCAAAAGAAGCCTATGAGGCAGTAAAGGCAATTGGCGCAGGTGTTGATTATTATAAGGTTGGATTGGAACTATTTATTGCAGATGGTCCAGCTGTGCTAAAGATGCTAAAGGAAGAGGGTAAGAAAATCTTTCTTGATCTCAAGCTTCATGATATTCCTCGTACTGTAGAGCGCGCTGTTTCTTCATGCCTAAAGTACGATGTAGATATGCTAACAATCCATTCTACAGGTGCATCTGCTATGATTCAAGGTGCTGCAAAAGCAATTAAGGAAGCAAATAGCAATACAACAATCTTGGCTGTTACTGTACTTACAAGCTTGGATCAGTCAGATATGACAGATATCGGTGTTACACGTGTAGTAAGCGATCAAGTAGAAGCTTTGGGTAAGCTAGCAGTTGCAAATGGCGCTGGTGGTTTGGTTTGCTCACCAAAAGAGGTGAAGGTCCTACGATCTGTACTAGGTCCAGCACCAGTATTGGTAACTCCAGGTGTACGCCCAGCAGGTGGTGATGTTGGCGATCAAAAGCGCGTAGCAACACCAGGTCAGGCAATCCTTGATGGCTCTTCATATTTGGTGGTAGGTCGCCCAATTATGGAAGCAGTTGATAAATATGCTGCAGCAATGGCTATAAATGAAGAAGTTAATGCAGCATTAGCATCACTATAATTTTTTAGATTGGAGAATTTGTATGAGTAAGCCAGTGTTAAAGAAAAAAGCAAAGAAGGCACCTAAGGTAGCAGTTAATGTTGCTAAGGCAGGTCAGCCTGTACAATTAAAGAAGCCAGCTGATGTTCCTGTTGCTTCTGGACATACTCATACACATTCTACAAGTGGTGGTTTGGGTCGCGGATTGGATTCCTTGATTTCCCGCGAAACAACAAAAGCAGTTGGATCTATTTCTGCACCTGTTGCAGTAGAAACACCAGCAACACCAGTTGTAATGCCAGTAGCTCCATCAGCAGAAGCTATTGCTGAGGCAAATGGAAAGAATGTTATTACTGTGCCTATTCAAAAGGTTAAGCCAAGCCCATGGCAGCCACGTCATGTTTTTGATGATGAGGCATTGGCAGAGCTTGCTGAGTCAATTAAGAAGCATGGTATTATCCAGCCACTTGTTTGCCGTAAACAAGGCGATGAGTATGAGCTTATTGGCGGTGAGCGTCGCTTACGTGCATCCGGAGTAGCAGGTCTCACTGAGGTTCAGATTATTCTTCTTGATGTAGAAGATCGTAATGCAGCAGAGTTAGCTCTTGTTGAAAACTTGCAGCGTGAAGAGTTGAATATCATTGAAGAAGCAGAGGGCTATCGTTTGTTAGCTGAAAGCTTTGATATGACTCAAGATGATATTTCAGAACGCGTAGGTAAGCCTCGTGCTACTGTTGCAAATGCAATGCGTTTGCTTGAACTTCCTGACGAAATTAAGCAAAATCTTGGTGCAGGACTTCTATCTACAGGTCATGCTAAGGTGCTTCTTGGCGTTAAGGATAAGGATGAGATGCTACGCCTTGCTTCTGGATGTATCACAGAAGGTTGGACAGTTCGCTTACTGGAAAAGAAGGTTTCTCGCCTAAAGCAACAACCAACAACACATATCCCACCAACATCAGATATTCCAGAAGATTATCTTTCAATGCTTATTACCAAGCTTCATCAACGTCTTGGCACAAGCGTAAGATTGTCTCCTTCTGTGAAATATTCTAATGGTAAGCGTGGTAAGGGTCGCATTGAAATTGATTTTTATGACAATGAAGAGCTATCACGCTTGTTGGACATCTTTGGTGTTGACGTTAACGAAATTTAAATTTTGTGATTTATTTATAGGACTAGTGTACTGCTAGTCCTTTGCACTTTATATTCAATTTATATTCTGCAATTTGATTATGAAAAATACATTGAATAAATATACAAAGAAAATTTTAAAGTTTGCAGCATTAGCAATTATTGTTTTGTTTGCTAATGGTTGCCGAGTTTCAGAAATACGCGAGATAAAGATAGATATGCATGATGCAAATTTGGAAGACACTATGTGTGTGTCCATTATTGAATCTGTATTGAAAAATAAGTCTCAAGCTGGTAAGGATGTTGAAGTAACAGTTTTACCAGCCGAAAATGCTATTTTGGTGAAGTATGATGCAATGCTTGTAGGAAGAAAAAATCTGGAGGATGCACTTGCTATGAATGGCTTTAATGCTGGTGAATATAAAGCAGATGAATCCAGAAGAAGCACATTGCCTAATAATTGCTTCAAAAAAGGAGATGCGGTAAAGTAGTAAGGCTGGAATTTGCGCTATGAATGAGCTAAAGGAGTTTCTGGACTACTTAGCTCTCGAGCGCGGTCTCGCAGTGCAGACATGCTCTGCCTACGAGACCGATCTTGAGGGGTTTCTAAGTTACATAAAGGAGCATTTTCCTGATAAGGTAAATGCTAATGGATTTGTTGCTGTAGAAGAAATTACAGCAGATGAAATCCTATTATATCTTGAGTATATCGGACGAAAGTTTTCAGACTCAACAGTTGCACGCAAGCTTGTTGCTATCAAGGGATTTTTCTTGTTTTTGGTTGTTGAGGATATAATAAAGAAAAATCCAGTTGAGGTTATTTCCACACGCAAGCGAGAGCGCCGTCTCCCTCATACAATTTCTGAGGAAGATGTAGAGCGTCTGATCAATGCGGCTGAGCCACATGCGATTCAGGAAGAAGATGCAGAAGCAAATGCAGATGATGAGGATGGGGAAGAAGCTATTGATGAAAGTGAGTCATCCCCAATACAGCGTGCTGTATCTATGCGCGATGTTGCGATGCTTGAATTGTTTTATTCATGTGGATTGCGTGTGTCTGAGTTAGTTACATTACCATTCAGTGCATTACATTTTGATGAGGGCTTTTTGCGTATTCGTGGTAAAGGCTCAAAGGTGCGCATTGTCCCATTGGGAAGTAATGCTGAGCTATTGTTAAAAAAATATATAGAAGAGGCACGCCCATTGTTCAATAAGCGTGATGATGCTGTATATGTTTTTCTTAATAAGCGTGGAAATTGTATGTCCAGAGTAACAATGTGGCGACTGATTAAGAAATATTCCGCGATGGCAGGAATATCTGCGGAAGTGTCGCCACACTGGTTACGCCATTCGTTTGCAACTCATTTACTGGAGCATGGTGCACCAATTCGTGTAATTCAAGAACTATTGGGGCATGCCAATATTGGGACAACACAAATTTATACACATATTGATGCAAAGCGTTTGCAGAATATACATCAGCAATTTCATCCAAGGGCATAGGTAAAGACTTTTTAATTTTATATAAGGAACTACTATGGAAAAAAATAAATATTCAAAAGTAGAAAAGAAATTAGGCTACAAATTTGCAGATATAAAGAATCTTGAGGAAGCATTTACTCATAGATCATATCGTTTTGAGATGAAACTTGATTATGATAATCAGCGCTTAGAATTTCTAGGTGATGCTGTATTAGGTTTTTTATTGGCTGATTTTGTATATCATAAGCAGGAAGATCAGCCAGAGGGCGTACTTACTGTGTTGCGTTCAAATGTGGCCAGTGGAGCAGCATTGGCTGAGTTAGCTGCAGAGCTGGAGCTAGGCGAATTTCTTGCTTTGGGTAAGGGCGAAAAGCAGTCAGGTGGCGAAACACGTGAGTCAAATCTTGCAGATGTTATGGAAGCAGTTTTAGGTGCTGTTTATGTTGATGGTGGGCTTGAGGCAATTCGTCCTGTATTTAATAAGCTTTTCAAAAAGGGATTAAAGAAATTAAAGGCAGATATTTGGCAGGAAAATCCAAAAGGATTTTTGCAGCATATCACACAAAAGTATTATGATGTTGCTCCAATTTACGAGATTATTTCTAAGGATGGCCCAATGCATCAGCTTGTATTTACTGCAGAAGCATCAATTCCAAATACAAACTATAAAGCACAAGGACAAGGTACAACAAAGCAGATGGCTCAAGTTAATGCAGCAGCTGAGTTATTAAAGCAACTACCGGAGGCAAAGAATGAGCAAAATTAATAAATTGTTTAAGCGTTGCCTTGCCAAATTGAAGGAAGAGGATAGTGCAGGCGATTCTTCATTTACAATCTGGCGCATGATTTTTCTTAGTGCCTTGGTAGGTGCTGTGGCAGGGTTAGGTGCAGTGTTGCTTGTCTCAATGCTGGAGTTTGCGCAATGGTTGTTTATGGGAAAGTGCGTTGGGTACTATCCAGCAGGTGCAGCAAATGAGCCTGTAATGTTTGAATCTCTGCATGCAATAGCAAAAGGAGATACAACAGAGCTAAGAAAGTGGTTGATTCCAATTCTTCCTGCTTTAGGTGGTTTAGTTACATCATTTTTGGTGTTAAAATTTGCTCCTGAGGCAGAGGGACATGGTACCGACTCAGCGATTGAGGCATATCATTTCCGTGGTGGCAAGGTGCGCCCTGTTGTTCCACCAATTAAGGCAATTGCTACATCAATTTTAATTGGTACAGGTGGTTCTGCTGGCTGTGAGGGTCCAATCACACAGATTGGCTCAGGCTTTGGTTCTACACTTGCAACTTTGTTGAAGCTGCCAGTTGCACAACGTCGCATGCTTATGGCAGCAGGTATGGCAGCAGGCGTAGGTGCTTTGTTCCATGCTCCTATGGCTGGTGCTTTATTTGCAGCTGAGGTGCTATATCGTGACCTTGATATTGAGTATGAGGTGCTAGTTCCTTCTATTGTTGCTTCTGTTACTGGTTATGCTGTATTTTCAACAATATTCGGATTCAATCCTTTGTTTGATACACCACAAGTAACTTTTGACCAGCCTCGTATGATATTCCTCTACATTGTGTTGGCAATTGTAATTTCACTTGGTGCTCGTTTCTACACATGGTTTTTCTATATGATTCATGAGGGCTTTACAAAACTTAATGTCCCACATGTAATTAAACCTGCAATAGGTGGTTTATTAACTGGTTTAATCGGTTTATTCTTCCTTCCTGCTCTATGTTCTGGTTATGGTACAATCCAAGAGGCATTGCGTTTTGATTCAATACCAGCAGGAGAGAAGATTACTCTTATGGCATTGCTAGGCGTATTTTTGTTCAAGACATTGACAACTGCATTTTCTGTAGGTTCAGGTGGTGCAGGTGGTATTTTTGGTCCTGCAATTGTAGTTGGTGGTGCACTTGGTGGCAGTGTAGGTATTATACTGAATATGTTGCTTCCTGAGTGGAATGTACCTGTTGGTGCATTTACACTTGTAGGTATGGTGGCATTCTTCGGTTGTGCAGCAAAGACTCCGATTAGTACTGTGCTGATGGTCAGTGAGATGACTGGTAATTATAAGCTGCTTGTTCCTTCTATGTGGGTATGTATTATTGCATATGTGCTTTCTCGTAAGGTATCTTTATATCGCAGCCAGCTGCCAAATCGTTTTGAAGCACCTGTTCATAGAGGAAGTATGATTTCTGGTGTGATACGTAATCTTAAGGTGTCAGATATTTTGCAAGCACATCGTTCTGATCCAATTACTATTAAGTATGATACACGACTTGATGAGGTGATCAGTATCTTGGCTAGTGGTAAGCAGACTGTTTTCCCTGTGGTTAATCAGGAGAATTATCTTTCTGGTATTTTGACTAAGAAGGATCTTTCTACTTTGTTAGATACAGATCCTGTATTTCGTAGGATGCTGATGGTAAGTGATATTTCATTGAATCAGCATTCTATGGCACTACCTACAGATACATTGGCTATGGCATTAAAGAGTATGGAAGATGATGATGCTGAGGAGCTAGTAGTTGTTTCTAATATCAATCAGCCACACAAATTTATAGGTATTATTTCTCATAATGATATAGCTGAGTCATATCAGCGCGAGATTCAAGAATCGAGGTAATTCCGCAGAATTTCCAGGTGCTGCGCGAGCTAGCGTGATGCGAGCTAGCGTGATGCGAGCGTGATGGCTAAAAGTGCGAAGTTTTTGACAGGATTGACTATAATTTTGGTTGGATTTTTGCGGATGCTGTGTGCGTGTGGTGGCTTGCGTGGTGGCTAGGTGCTGTGTGCGCGTGATGCATGATTCAAAACACTAGCGCTTGTTGTTGGTTTACTCATTGCTTTGTCTATCGACGCAATTAACCAACTGCCAATCGCTAGTGTGTGTGACACACCAAGATGATTTTTCAGGATTAACGTGTATTGGCTATCGCGAGCGTGATGGCT
>JAFPBK010000104.1 GCA_017424105.1 Kiritimatiellia bacterium
ACTATTAGTTATTCACTAATCCTGCGTACGCTCCCATACTCAATGATCTTGTGGGCCGTACACGCCAGCGATTGGAAGTTGGCGTTATCTTGGAGCGGCTAGGCGTCGTCCTAGCCTCCAACAACAAGCGCTGGCGTATCACCCAGAACCACCACCCAAACCACCACACAAGCTCAGCGCACCTCCGCGTCCTTTGCGCTCTCTGCGTCCCTTCCCTTCGCACTTTTAGGCATCACGCAAGCCCAGCGCATCTCTGCGTCCCTTTCCTTTTCACACTTCCTTTTCGCACTTCTAGCCCCAAGCATATCTTTAAATTTAGATTGCTGTTGTTTCTTGAGGTTTTATTACCAAAATGGTATAATTATATCGTAATTTTACAATTTGAGGAATTATCATGAGCGAAGCCATAATTAACAAAATTAAACAATTAAAGGAAAAGCATAATGCTGTAATTCTTGCACATAATTATGTTGCACCAGAACTACAAGATATAGCAGATGTGTTAGGTGATTCATTGCAACTAAGCATTGAAGCATCTAAGCTTGGTGCTCCAGTAATCGTATTTTGTGGTGTTTCGTTTATGGCTGAAACAGCAAAAATCCTTTCTCCTGAATCAAAGGTGCTACTGCCTGTGCGTAGCGCAGGATGCCCTATGGCAGATATGGCAACAGCTGAGGCTGTCGCCGAGTTTCGTCGCACACATCCTGAGCATGTGCTTGTCGCTTATGTAAATTCAACAGCTGCAGTAAAAGCAGAGGTGGATATTTGCTGCACAAGCGCTAATGCAGAGAAGATTGTTGCTTCAATTCCTGCCGATAAGAAGATTATGTTTCTTCCAGATAGAAATTTAGGAAGAAATGTCGCTAAGACA
This sequence comes from Kiritimatiellia bacterium, assembly GCA_017424105.1. GTDB lineage: Bacteria > Verrucomicrobiota > Kiritimatiellia > RFP12 > UBA3636 > RGIG990. The sequence continues at coordinate 872 of JAFPBK010000104.1, forward strand.
TTAAATCGTGAAATGGATTTTTGGCCTGGCTATTGCCCAATTCATAATGCAATTACAGTTCAAGATGTCGAAGCAATAAAAAATGAGAATCCAGGAATGGAATTTCTTGTTCATCCAGAATGCACACCTGAGGTAGTTGCACTTGCAGATAAAGCAATGAGCACAGGTGGTATGCTCAAATACATTCGTGAAAGCGATAAGAATGGTTTTATTGTAGGTACAGAGTGTGGCATTATGCATCGCTTGCAAATTGAAAATCCAACAAAGACTATTATCCCATTTAAGCCAACGCCAACCTGTGTAGACATGAAGAAGATTGGCCTGGCTGATGTACTTGCATGTTTGGAGTCATTGGAAGATAATGCACAGTCTGTAGCAACTCCTTTTGAGGTTGTGCTTGATGAAGAGCTGATGGATAAGGCTCGTAAACCAATTGAACGAATGCTTGCATTTAAGTAATCAGGAGTAGTTTCTTAAGATGCAGGAGCAAAAAATTCTGCTGGTTACACCTCCTATGGTGCAAATAAATTCACCATACGCTGCCACGCCAGTGCTCTCTGGTTTTCTAAGACAGCGCGGCTATGCTGTTACGCAATGTGATTTGTCTGCACAGCTTGCAGCTAAACTTTTTTCTTCTGAGTTAATCAAAGAAATGGGGATAAAAGTAAATAGCTCCAAAAAATTGCGTAGAAGTGAAATTGGTGATTTTTTTCTCTCCTACTATGAGGATTATCTTGAAACAATTGATGCAGCAGTTGATTTTCTAAAAGGTAAAGCTCCAGAACTGCAAAAATATTTTTTGAAACGCGACTCTCTTCCCGAAGGTATAAATTTTTATAATTTTGCTGACGAATTAAAGCGAGCAAAGCGATCTCTTTCTCCTGCAAATTATGCTCGCATGCGTGTATCGTTATTTTTGGATGACGTAGCAGAGCTTTTTCAGCAGATAATGGATGATAGCTTTCAAATCTCTCGTTATGCGGAAAAAATTTCTGCAAATGCAATTTGTTTTGATGAATTATATGAACGTAGTTGCCTGCACTCAAATTTGGAGAAAGCAACCTATTCTGAGCGTCTTGCTTTTGAGATGCTTAAAGAATGTATAGAAAAAGAAAAGCCTACACATATTGGATTTACATTGCCATTCCCAGGCACTGTGTCTATGGCATTGGTGCTTTCAGCATTAGTTAAGAAGCATTATCCTGAAATAAAAATTGTAATTGGTGGCGGATTTGTAAATTCTGAGTTGCGCGACCTGACAGATGAGCGAATCTTTGAGTTTGTTGATTATATATGTTATGACGAAGGTTTTGCTCCGTGGCAGGGTGTGCTAGGAGAGCATGGTCTGGTTCGTACTCGAACAAGCACTGGCTATCATAATGAGTTTGTGGCAGGGTCTGCCCATACAAAATATCAGGTAATTGAGCCAGATTATACAGGAATTGATTTTGAAAATTATATTCCAATGTATGAATCTATCAATCCGATGCATAATTTATGGTCGGATCGCGTATGGCTAAAGCTTCAATTAACAAATGGGTGCTATTGGCATAAGTGTGCTTTTTGTGATGTAGCCTTAGATTATATTGGTAATTTCTGTTGTTGTGATGCTAGCCAAGCAGCTGATGTAGTAGAGCAGTTAATAAAGAAGACCGGTAAACGAGATTTTCATTTTACAGATGAGGCAATACCGCCTGTTTTAGCACGTGAATTATCTAAAGAATTTATTTCCAGAGGTTTGAAGCTTACTTGGTGGGGAAATATACGCTTTGATAAAGGTTTCTCGGATGAGGTATGCAAACTTATGGCGCAATCTGGTTTTGTAGCTATATCAGCAGGACTTGAGTGTGCTCAAGAGCGCTTACTGAAGCTAATGAATAAGGGAATTACTTTGGAAAGTGCGCGAGAGACTTGTCGCGCATTAAAATCAGCAGGAATAATGGTTCATGCATATTTAATGTATGATTTTCCTACAGAAACAGAGGAAGAAACTCTGGAAGCATTAACAAATGTGCGTGATATGTTTGCTGATGGATTATTAGATTCTGCATTCTGGCATAGGTTTGCATTGACGGTTCACAGTCCTATTGCAGCAAATCCAAGTGCGTTTGGAATAACACCTGATCCAAATCCACGTCCTGACAAGCTTTTTGCTCTCAATGAAATCTCGTATTTAGAGCAGGATAAACCATATATCCACCGATTGGGTGAGGCATTGCGTGTTGCTACGCACAACTATATGGCAGGTAATGGATTTGAATATCCTGCTAAATTCTGGCTTAATCTTAATTTCAGCAATTAAACCTCCGCATGCGAAAGTGTGGCGCAGAATTAGTGAATAGGTAATAGTGGATAACGAATAGATTAGGTAATAGATTTAAAGATGTATGCTTAACTGGGGTGTAGGACGTCCCCGTCCTACACGTTAACTGGGCTGTAAGACGTCCCCGTCTTACAGAATAACTGGGGTGCAGTACGTCCTCGTGCTGCACATATATTTTAAATCTCACCTCATATATTGCTTCACAATGCTTCATATGCCGCAGGCATGCTTCATGGTGCTATGCACCGCTTCATAGCACACAGTGCTGCTTCATCTAAATTCGAATACGAATTTAGGCTATTGTCCCCACCAAAACTAGAGAGCAAAATTTTTATTTATTTAAAATAAACCGATTATTCTTCCGTTGCGAGAGGTGTATGAGCAATTGCGACATGCTCCTCTCGCTTTTCCTAAACGTGCGAGGCATGGCGTTCTCGCCAAAGGCTTTGGCGTCCTTTGCGCTCTCTGCGTCCCTTTTCTTCGGATTTTTACTGCTGGTTTTAGGGTTTATGGAGTCCAAATATTTATGGATAAAAATGATATTTTCAAAAAACCTGTTGCTTTTTTTTAATAAATATGTAAAAATACTTGTTCTTTTTCTGCAGACAAGTAGAAGAAGAACTATCGGATGCCTGGCTTGTCAGGCAATAAACTATATAAATAATTAATACAGTAAGGATTAAAATGGCTGTTAAAATTAGATTAACACGCACTGGCGCGAACAAAGACAATTGCTTCCGCGTAGTTGCTGCTGATACCCGTTTCCCAAGAGACGGTCGTTTTATCGAGCTTCTTGGTTGGTATGACCCTAAGAAGACCGGTGTAAACTTTGGTTTGAAGAGAGATCGCATTGACTACTGGAAGTCAGTTGGTGCAATCGTTAGCGAGACTGTTGTAAGCCTAATTCGCCGTGCGGAGAAGGCAGACAAGGCAGCTGCAGAGCAGAAGTAAGGTGGCCCTCGAGAAAGGCAACCTATTGTGAGAGAAGAAAATACTAATCCGTTACGCATAGATATTGTTACTGTTTTTCCTGAGATGCTCAGGGGCTACCTTAATGAGAGTATGCTAAAACGCGCAGCCAATCAAGGTGCTGTAGAATTTGGATTGATAAATCCAAGAGCGTTTACAACGGATGCCCACCATTCAACCGATGATCGGCCGTATGGTGGGGGACCGGGAATGGTGATGCTCCCTGACCCAATTATGCAGGCAGTCGAGTCAGTAGCCACCTCGGAAACAAAGGTCATTATGATGACGCCATCAGGCAAGCAGTTTTGCCAGCAGGATGCTCATCGATTGGCTAAAGAAAAACACTTGGTGTTTATCTGTGGCCACTACGAGGGTATCGATGACAGAGTAAGACAGCTACTGAATCCTGAGGAGCTATCAATCGGTGATTATGTTCTCACAAACGGAGCGATTGCTGCTGCTGTAGTAGTGGATGCAGTTACTCGCCTGATTCCAGGTGTGCTTGGCGGTGAAGGTGCTACAGAGAATGAATCCTTCGAAAATGGTCTGCTCGAATACCCACAATTTACTCGGCCAGTAGAATACAGAGGCCTTAAGGTCCCTGAAGTTCTGCAAAGCGGTAACCACAAAGCAATTGCTGAATGGAGACAAGCTAAAGCCGAAGAACTTACTTTGCAAAGACGCCCAGATTTGGCTCAGGCACTAGGACTTCCTAGAAAGCCAGAGGAAAAGTCAGGGAAGACTCGTAAAAGACGCCGCGGAAATCGCCAAGCGTCTAATGAAAACAATTTGGTAGAGCCACAAGCTTTACCTCAGGAAGAAACGGGCTGCAGTGCAGCTACCGTACAGGAGCTAAAATAATGAATATCGTTGATCAGATTACCGCTGAGTACGCTAAGAGCGATGTACCTCACTTCGAGGTTGGTGATGGCGTAAAGGTTTCTATTAAAATTAAAGAAGGTGATAAAGAGCGTATCCAGATCTATTCTGGTGTTGTTATCGCACGCGATGGCGCAGGCGCAAATGAGACCTTCACAGTTCGCCGCATGTCTTTCGGCGTAGGTGTTGAGAAGGTTTTCCCAATCCACTCACCATCTATCGCAAAGATCGAGGTTGAGCGTTCAGCACATGTTCGCCGCGCAAAGCTTTACTACCTACGTAACCTACGTGGTAAGAAGGCTCGCCTACGTGAGCGTCAGGCTTAATGAAACAAACTTGTAGCAACAAATTAGCCTACGAAACCAAATATTTTGGTGATCATCCGGATTGGCACCTTGCCGGTGTGGATGAGGCTGGACGGGGCCCTTTAGTTGGTCCCGTTGTTGCTGCCGCAGTTTCAATGCCACTTGCTCTCGCCCAATCTCTTATTGTTGGCGATTTAGCAGGTCTGAATGATAGCAAACAGCTCTCGGAAAATAAGCGAGAGCTGTTTTTTCACACCCTGATTAATACACCTGAAATCGATTTTGGCGTGGGCATTGTCTCAGCTCAAGAAATTGACAAGATAAATATTTTAAACGCGACGCATCTGGCGATGCGCCGCGCTGTTTTGTCTTTAAAAACAGCTGCAGATTTTGTTCTTGTTGATGGCTTGCCAGTAAAAGGATTGCCTTGTGATTCTGAGGCAATAGTAAAGGGTGATGCAAAAAGCTTTTTAATTGCTGCAGCAAGTGTTATTGCAAAGGTAACTCGTGACCATAGTGTGGTTGAGCTGGATAAAGAGTTTCCAGAATATGGTTTTGCAAAGCATAAGGGCTATGGAACTGCTGATCATCTTGAGGCACTCCGCAAATATGGTCCTTGCCGCGAGCATAGACGCTCCTTCAAGCCAGTGGCTGACCTTGACCAAATGCTTTTATTTTAATACCTGATTTCTTGGTAGGTCGCATGCTGCATTGCATATAGCACAAAGTTTTTCATTCCTGCATCAGGTTGGATGTTAAAACAAAATGATATACGATTGCTTTTCTTTTTTTAATGAATTAGATATCCTTGAGCTACGTCTGGAGACGCTTGCTCCTGTTGTAGATTATTTTGTAATTGTAGAAGCAGATAAGACTCATGCTGGTGCCGCAAAGCCTCTCGTCTTTGAGCAGAATAAAGAGCTCTTTGCAAAATATCTGCCTAAAATTATCTATGCCCAGTCACCAATTCCTGAAAATATCAGTAATCCATGGGCAATCGAAAATATCCAGCGCAACTATATTTCTGATGTAGTTAAGCAGCATGCCAAGCCAGGTGACACAAT
>JAFPBK010000105.1 GCA_017424105.1 Kiritimatiellia bacterium
TCGTTAGGCTACGATTTCGCTATCCCTTCTTCTCGCCTATGCCTCACAACATAAACCTTGGGAGTCGCTATTGGGTTGGTCGGTAACTACCCCCCGTTGGACTTTCACCTTAGAACTATGACATGCCCGTCATACACAAAACAGGCGCCCGGAAGGACGCCTGTTGCTCTCAATTATAATACCTCAAAGAATTTTTCTGTGCCGTCTGGCATTGTGGCACGGTACTTGCCCTTGAAGCCTCGGAAGCTTACTTTGCCACCCTGTACTGGCAGCTCAAGTCTTGTCTTCCATTCATTGTTGATTAGATCATTCAAAGCATAGTATGACTTCTTAGGTGTCATATCACGATGGAATAATCCAGAGAAGCTTGGCTCTCCTGGAGCACCGCAATCGTCAACAACATTCCACCAAGTAATTCCCATCATTGGCTCTAAGCTGAACCACAAACGATAGAATTGACGTAGAATCATTGCCTGCTGCTCTTCACCACGAGGTGTCTGAGGTGAGGTGATTGTAATTTCACTCAAGTGTACTGGCAAGCCACATGCCCAGCTGCCCATTGCCTTTGCACGTAGCTCATCTGGGCACTTAAGGATTGTTTTTCCTTCAGCAATATCCTGACAATCCTTTGGATTGAAGAGGTGCATCTGCTGACCCTGAATATCAATCTTGCAGCCACGCTCAATAAGCTCCTCAATTTGCTTTTTGTAGCTCTTGTTAACAAACCAATCGTTGATGTTTAGCAATGCTTTCTCAGGAAGCAACTCCTGTGCAAGCTTAAATGAGCGATATGTATAGTCGCCAGGCATAAAGCCACAGGTTGACTTACAAATCTTGTCACCCTCTACAAGTTTGTTCTCATGATAGTCGCAGCCGGACTCGTTTACAACATCCCAGCTGTCTACATCATCCTTGTAGTGTGCAATGATATCTTTTACACGATTCCAATGCTGACGATTCAACTCCTCAACAAATTCAGGAACCTCTGCTTCAATCTCTCTTGGTGTCAACTTATTAAGCTCACCAATATCATAAACTGAAGATACAACATCCAAGTCAATTGATGCCTTATATTTTTCTGGTAGCTTTTCAATTAACCAGCGAGGTACGTGCCAATTGTAGTTGCTCCAAACAAGAGGATGACCATGAATGCGGATTCCCTTTTCTTTGCAGAACTTAATCAATGTTTTTGGAACAGGACGGCGCCAATGTGGCTGCTCTTTTGGATTTTTGCAGTTGTTCCAAAATTCTTCGCTATCCTCATAGGTTGGCTCGTGGCGAGGTTTTCCCTCTTCCATCTCAAACTTCTTCCAATAGAATGGAATTGTGGCAGAGTTAAACAGTGTGCCATACAATTCCTTATATCTATCGTTTGCTTCTTTTGAACCAAGCTGCTCAAAATTGAAGATGTGAGCACCAAAAATGAATTTATGAGAAATTTGCTCAATCTTTACTGTGGCCCCATCTGCAAGTTCAGGCAAATCAACTACAGCATCTGCTTTACGATATTTTTCAATATCTGCGTCAATTCTAGCCTGCTCCTCATCATTCCAAAGAGCCCAAAAACGTTTATCCATGCATGATTTATCCATAACACCTCCTATTAAAAATATCCGCCCTTTTCAATAATCTCTGAAATAGTGTCGCCACTATGTACCCAAGAGAAAATATCGACCTCATTGCGCTCAATGCCCTCTGCACGCAAAAGTACATCGTATGCAATTTCACGTGGAATACATAGCACACCATCAATATCACCGAAAATAATATCACCTGGACGCACTGTTACCTTACCAATTTTTACTGGCACCTGATAGTGTGTAATCATGCAGCGACCTAGTGAGCCATTTGATGTACGATATTTATAAAAGATTGGGAAATCCTGCTCAAGGATTTGCTTTGTATCACGAATGCCTCCGGCAATAACGGCACCACGAATGCCCTTTGTGATAGCTGTTGCTGTCATCACGCCACCCCATAGAGATGCTTCTGTATCCTCAGATGTATCCCAAACAACAATGCCATCTGGCTTCATCTCATCAAGCATTTGTGCACGGAATGTCATCTCACCTTCAATCATTACATTTGGAGCAGATTTTACAGTGAATGCTTCTCCGCAAACGGTCATATGATCACGTAGTGGCATAATGCTGGAAGGAAGATTTTGATTTAGCAAACATAGCTCGCGCATAACATCGTTGATGCAGCCTGTGTATAGCTTTTCATAGCGCTCGCAAAGCTCCTTGATAGGAATAGGAAGCTCATTTGTTGGGATGTGTTGGCGTTGTGTAATAAGACGGTCTAATTTCATTAGACCTGCCTCTTTTGCTTTTTCTCTCATATCTTTTAATGATGGCATATTTATTCTCCTTTTTTAAATTTTTAGTTAAGACAAATTTCTTTTGTTTGAATAGGATTTTCAGAAAGGCGAAGCACCTGCTTCTTTGTTACTCCATTTCCCTCTATGGTTAATTCATAATCGCCATAGAAGCCGCGTAGAATAGCCTTACCTTTTTCATCTGTTTCAATGGTTGCTTCTGTTCTCCACCTATGATTGAATAATTCATCAATCATATCATAGGCTGGCTTTTTACTTAAATCATAGCGCAACAAACCACCTCTATAATAATTTTCACCCTTTGAGAAATCTCCCTTTTCTGCACCAACGGCATACCCATCAATTAAATTCCAGTAGATAATACCATTCATTGCTTTATGAGAGAACCACAATGGATAGAAGCGGCGAACCATTTCAGCTTGAAACTCCTCTTCACAGGCCTCAGGTGAATATGCTGGGAAGGTTATCTCTGTAATCTGAAGAGGCTTTCCAAGCATTGCATAGCAATCCATAACATCAAGGTGACGCATAGGGTCACAGCTTTGCTGTGTAAAATTTAGGAAGTGCTCACGCTTGCAGAAAAGATGGAATTGCATACCTATTGTATCAATAGGTGCTCCCTTAAGTAGAGCGCGCTCTATTTGCATAAAATAAGGGCTTCTATCATGGAAAAACTCATGATTATTCCAAATATAATTATCATTTATAATCAAATTGTTGCCCGGGAAGAATTGCCGTGCAGCATTAAAGCTCCACTCAATCAAATCTCGTGCATAATAGATGCTTGGTAGGTGTTTTTCTTCATTGTGATAGCACCAGAAGGTTTCATTTGTTACTTCCCAATCTTGAATTTTATCTGCATATAGCTCACCTAGCTCTTTAAAATGCTTTGTCAAAAGCATTTTCTCTGTTTGCAGATCAGAATTCATCCAATCAAGAGTTTTAATACAAGGATAATTTAAGCAATGAGCCTTAGGGTGAATCCCATATTCTGAACAAAACTCAAGGCAACGGTCTGGGGTGGGTCTGCGATAAATATATGGGTTATCTTTTTTATAGCGAGGCTTCCCTTGCTCTGGCTCTAGAGTATTCCAGTAGAAAGGAAGAGTTGCTAGATTAAAGACCTTTGCAAAGGTCTCCTCGTAGTATTTATTATCCTCTGGCGTTGGCATCTCATCGAGCATAAAGCAATTTGCACCATGCTTAAATTGGTGGCGAATTTGCTTTGCACGAATTTTCACTCCAGAAAGAGGCTGATTAGAGGCATCCGTAAGATAAAGCGTAACATCTCCCTTACGATTTTTCTCTATACCTGCATTGATGACCGCATTAAGGTAGTCATCATTTCTTTCCCATTTCTCAAAAACCTTACATAGCTCTGACTTCATTTCTTTACCCTATTAAAAATATGCAACACAAAGGTTATGACCAACGTCTATCATTTGACCACTCATGATCCCACTCTGTTGTAGGAGCCCATGCTTCTGGGCAGCTCTCGTGAAGATTTGCCTTAATCAAATCTTCATTTAGCTCTTCAATACCCAAGCCAGGTGCATTAGGAACAGTGATATAGCCACCCTCGTAAGAAAGAGCTGGCTTTACAAGATCACCCCACCAAGGCACATCTACAGAGTGAAGCTCTAGCGACATAAAATTGCGTGTTGCAGCAGCAACATGAACAGCAGCCATACAAGCAATTGGGCTTTCTGCCATGTGGATATTCATCTGCACACCATAGTCCTCTGCCATATCACCAATCTTCTTTGTTTCAAGAATACCACCGGCTGTTAGCACATCCGGATGGACAACAGCCAAAGCACCAGACTCAAATAATGGCTTATAATTTTCCTTTAGATAAATATCTTCACCTGTGCCCAGAGGAACAGTTGTGGCAGCGTGCAGCTGCTTCCACATTTCTGTCTGCTGCCAAGGAATTGCATCTTCCATCCATGCAAGATTATATTTTTCCAAACGGCGAGCAAGCTTGATGCAATCCTCAAGAGGAATATGACCTAGGTGGTCAATTGCAATTGGAATCTCATAGCCAGTAACTTCGCGGCATTCCTTCATATAATTTTCAAGAAAATCCAAGCCAACTTCTGTGATATGAATACCTGTGAAATAATGCTCTGTGTTAAATAGGTCATATGCTTCTCCACGCATTGCACGAGGATCAATTGAGCCATGAGGTGTTGAGAAAACAGTCTTTTTATACTCGCGCATTTTCTGAAGGAAACCAAGAGGAGCAGAAAGTGCACCAGGAACATCCATCAATAGCTCTATGCCAAGATCCATCTTTAAGAATGTGAAGCCACGATCCATGCGCTCCTTCAATGCTTTACCCATATCGCGGCCGCCACCCTCTGAATCAGTATCGCAATAGCAACGAATTGTGTCGCGGAATTTTCCGCCTAGCAGCTGCCATACAGGCACGCCCCATGCTTTACCAGCAATATCCCAGCAAGCAACTTCAATTGCACATACACCACCTGCCTGACGAGAATCTCCGCCAAATTGCTTGATGCGACGAAATATTTTGTCTACATTGCATGGATTTTCACCAAGTATTCTGCTCTTAAGCATAGCTGCATAGGTTTTGCTTGATGCATCGCGTACTTCACCATAGCCTACAATGCCTTGGTTTGTATAAAGCTTCAATAGAGTGCAACGCTTTGGTGCTCCATCAATTTCAGCAAAGCGCATATCTGTAATTTTTAATGTTGCTGGATCAATTTTCATTGATAATTCCTCTTTTCTTTGTTTATTAAATTAATTGTTAAATAAATTCGTTTTGTTTTAAATCAATTATGACTCTTTAATACATTGCTTAGCAAAGCCAATCAATTTTGTGCCGAGAATACCTTCATCATAAGAGCCTTGAGGCAAGATAAAGGTCAGCGAGGCAACAATTTTATTATTTGAATCATAAATAGGTGCTGACATTGCAGAGATTGGCCAATCAGAATGCTTAGGTCTTAAACAAAAACCACGCTTTTTAATTTGGCGGAAATATTCTTCAAATTCCTCACGAACCTCCTGAGAAGCATTACATTCATTATATATCAGCTCTCTGTCTGAAGGCTTTTCTCCGTAGAGCAAGCATGCGCCTGAGGTTCCCTCTGCAATTGTAAAGCCATAGCCTTCTTTTCCTGTTGTTATAAATGGACCAGGTGGCTCTGCTCGGGCAAAAACATATTGCTCTAATCCGTAGCGGATTGAAATTTTACATGCAATGTGATGTTCATCAGCTATATTTTGAATTACCTTACGAGCAGTATCAAGCTCAAGCATTTCGTCATGCAAAGTCATAACAATTGGCAACAAACCAGATGACAGCTGATACATACCATAACCAGCATTTGATTTTTCAATCCATTTATGCATACATAATGAATTGATAATACGATATGTTGTTGTTTTAGAAATGCCAAGCTTTTCAGCCAATTCATTTCTGGACATACCATTAGGTGAAGCAGCTAAAATTTCGACTAATTCGATTGCTTTATATACAGCTGGAATAATATTTTTCATATTTTATATATAGTAATAATCACATTTACTAATGAATATTTTATTCTTTTTGTATAAAAAAGCAACAAAAAGGGTCAAAAATAATTCAATATTGCAATATTTTTGGCAAATTTGAAGATTTATTTCATATTTGAACTTTTTCAAAAAAATAGACAAGATCCCTAAAAATCGATAATTTAATGCAAGTGTAAGTGTGCCAATCTTCGCATAGAATGACAATTTCCCTCAACTATAGAGAATCGGCATTCTATGCGCATAATACTTCATCTAAATTCGTATCTGAATTCAGATAAAGTATAACTAGTGCTATAAAGCAAGAAAATTACTGTAATTTGCAAAAGTAAATGCACCTGTTCTGGTACGTTTGGTTTCACAATGAAGCATTTACTTTTGCAATCTACAAAGCGAATTTGTTAAATCTTTGAAATAGCAAACTTAACTGCGTCTAGGATAGATGCACAAATTGGGAGCTGGTTTTGTTCTGCGTACTCTTTTGCACTCTCGCGTGGAGCACCTGTTGCGCCACGATAAACAAGTATTGACCCAACACCTGCATTTACACCACACTCAATATCTGAGCGCTTGTCCCCTATTATCCAACAATGAGCTGCATCAAGTTTATCTTCCTCTATGCGCTCTAAAATATATGCCGGTGATGGCTTACGATATTTTGATGGCTCATCAGGTGTCTCAGGAGCAATGCAAATTCCTGCAAAGTTTGGTAATTCAAGAAGTTCAAGCAAGCGTGCATTACATGCCTCTGCATCTGCAAGTGTGTAATACCCACGATTGATGCCGCTCTGATTTGTAAGCAAATACAACTCAAAATGCTCTGCAGCTAACTTTAACGCTTCCTTTGCATCTGGAAGTAAACGTATCTGTTCTGGACGGCTCATATAGCTCTCATCAAAAACGAGAGTATCATCACGATCTAAAAATAAAGCTGGTTTCATTTTACAAAATTCTTACTTATTAGAAGCGTATGCAATAATATCTTCAGGTGTAGCAGTTGCTGTACCGAGTTTACCAACAACAAAGCCGGCAGCTGTATTTGCAAAGTGAATTGCATCAAGCATAGAAGCTCCTGTTGCAAGAGCAACACTTAACGCTGCGATTACTGTATCACCTGCACCAGAAACATCAAATACCTCACGAGCATAAGTAGGCACTTTACTTACTACTTCTCCATTTTCTGAAAGAAGCATTCCATCAGCACCTAATGTAATAATTAAACTCTTTGGAGAATACTTTTCATAGATGCGCTTACATACTAGTTCTGCTGGAAAATCAGAAATCTCATCCTCGTTTATTCCTGCCAGCTTATATGCTTCTGAACGATTAGGTGTCATTACAGATAAGCCTGTATAGCTAATGCTTGGGCGAGGCTTAGGATCTAATGCAATTATTGTTTCAGGGCGGGCAATGCTCTGAATCTGTTTAATTGTCTCTGTAGTAATAATACCCTTTGCATAATCAGAAAGAATAATTGCATCAGCTTCCTTAATTGCTGGAGCAAGCTTTGTAGCAATATCATATGGTGTCACTTGGAAGCAATCTGGAGAATCCTCTGAGTCAAGGCGGCATACTTGCTGGCGACGGCATACAACACGTGTCTTTACGATTGTATTCTTCTCCTTTGAGATAGAACCAGGTACTACAACCACGCCTTGATTTGTTATTGTCTGAGTAAGCTTTTCGCCGTTATCATCAACACCAATCCAGCCAAATAAATTTGCCTTTGCACCAAGTGTTGCGATATTAAGAGCAACATTTGCGGCACCACCAGCTGTATATGTTTCAGAAGAAACTTTTACAACAGGCACAGGTGCTTCCGGAGAAATTCTTGATGTATCGCCCCAAATATATTTATCAAGCATCACATCGCCAATAACAAGAAGCTTTACTTGCTTTGCATCATTTAAAATCTTTTGAATTGCCTGCATCTATCTACCTTTCAAAAATAAAAATCATAAAATATCTTGTCACAATTATTTGAAAATTACAGTACCAAATTGTGATTCATCAATAAATGGAGTCTTTGGATTTCCAGTAAAGTAAAGAGCAGAATCTCTGCGACCTCCATCGTCATCATCTTGTAATGAAATATTAAAACCAATTTTTTCTGGGCTAGCTGTTTGACCCATAGCTTCCCACTTAATTAAATATTCATATTGAACAATACCCTGCTCAGTATCTGCATGCTGCTTAACTTGCTTTGCTGCACCCTGCCACAATTTTCCGAAGGAATGTGGGTAGCCAGAAAAATCAGATGTATATGCACCATTGGCAACGATAGAAAATTCACCGCCAAACTTTAAATCCTCTCCATTGTTTGCACGAGAATTTGTCACGCGATTATAATTTCCATCAATAAAAAATTCACATGCATCATCATCCCATGCAGGAGCGGAATCCTGACCTGGCTTTGCTGAGTCTGCAACAATTTTATCATCCTCAACCTTTACACCAACTAACAAACCTTCATCGTTATATGCTAATGCAAAAGAGAAAACAAGATCCTTTTCTCCTTCAAGTGGGCGAGTTCCTGCATCAAGCACGCCATTGTCCTTTGTAACTTTAATCCAATTAGCATTATCCCAATCGGACAAATCTCCATCAACCTTTATTGAGTTATTTTTTTCGGCGCTACACTCTGTTAAATTGGAGATGACAGCACTAGCATTAGCAAAAAATGCCATTGAGAAAATAATTGCGCCTGTAAATAATTTTTTATTCATAATTTATTTCCTTATTTTGGAAGTTCAGAAATGATTGATAAAATCAATGGAAGAAATTGTTTTTTACGAGAAAGAACACCTGGCATCATAAGTACACCATGATCATTCTTCTTAAAGTGTAATGCGCTCGCAATCTGTGGATTACCAGCAAATAGAAGTACAGAATTACCACGAACAGCATCTGTAATCATTAAACCAAAGAAATCAAGTTTATCTGCTGTAACGCGTCTCTGCAGTTCAGCATGAAGTTTATCTTTATGTTTGTAAACAATTGAAAGATTTGTTTCTTCAAGCTGGGACAAAGCAAAACGCCAGCCGTTTTCATTATAGTCCTTACAGTCAGAATTGATTGCATTATGTGCTGACATAGTTGCCAAAGGTGAATCAATTTCTAACAAGCGAGCCATCAGCTTATCAGATTTTACACCAGCAAGCTTTTCAAGCCACTTTGCTGTTGTTTTATCCAACTCAGTAGTTGTTGGAGATTGGAACAAAAGTGTATCTGTTACAATGCCACTAAGAATAAGTCCTGCAGTTGACTTTGATGGTTCAATGCCTGCATTCTTAAACATATTTGCAACAATTGTACATGTACTGCCAACTACATCGCAAGTATAACGGATAGGCTCAACCGTTGGGCGCATTCCAATGCGATGGTGATCTACAACCTCTACAATTGGAAGCTCCTCTGCTCCAGGTATTGCTTGAGAAAGCTCGTTATGATCCACAAAAATCATTTTCATTGGAGGTGGCGCAGTCAAATTTGCTTTTGCCACAATTCCTATAAGCTTTCCATCATGATCACAAACAGGGCATTGAGCAGTAGTAGCTGCCATAACCTTGTATTTTATGTCATGCACCATATCATTAGGAGAAAGAACAACAGCATCTGAGCGCAGTGTTATATTACGTACTGGCGTACTGAATTTTACGCGACGTATTACTGTGGCAGAGTCATATTTCGTTCTAAGGATTGTAACGCCTTTTACATTTGCCAATTCTATTACTGCTTTTTCAACAGGACAATTTCCTGTGATGATTATAAGCTTAATATCATTTTGTAAAACGCGCAAATGAATTTCAGGTCTGTCACCAACAATAACAACAGGCTCATGATCAGGTGCTGCCTTAACATGCTTGTCAAAGAACTCAAGGCTCATCGCTGCGACAAACATATCATATGTCTTAAGCTCAGAATTTATTTCTCCACTTAGAAATTCTGCTTTAAGAGTATTTGCAATTTTTTTAATCGAAGAAACAACGGATCGACCAGTCAAGCTGCTATCTGATTTTGAATCAATATTAAGCAATTCTGAAATAAGATTTACAGGACTTAAGATTCCAAGAAAAGTTCCATCCTTTTCAATTACAGGAATTGTTGTCTTATCAAATTTTCTTAATGCAGCAACTGCATCAAGAACTGTTTTACTTCCGTAGATTGATGCATAATCTGTATTCATTACATCACGAACACGAAGATACACATCATTTCTACGGCGAATTGGTTTCACCTTAAATTCATTAAATAGCCATGCTGCCTTGCCAGGCATTAAACCTGGACAAATGGCTTCAACTCCTTTTTCGCCTTGTAGCTGCTTCAATTCAGCTAAGGCATATGCTGACATAATACTGTCAACATCAGGATTTTTATGACCACTAATTACTATTTTTGAATTCATAATGAAATAATTCCTATTCAAGAATCTTTGAGACAGAACCTACTATACAAAATTAAATCTTGTAAAGGAATCTCTTAATCTTTAGAGTTGTTGTTTTCTCAAAAGGTTCCATACGAATAATGATACGACGAGGATGCTTATATGTAGAGATTGCCTTTACTGCATTCAATACCTCTTCGCGGCACTTATTAGTAATCTCTTCTTCTGTATATGACTGATTATTTTCTTTATGCTCAGCAAAATAATCAAGATTTGGAACAACGATTGCACCAACGCGCTCACCCTTTTCGCCTTCCTCGCTATAACCTAAAACAAGAGACTCAAGAATCCATGGGCTTGCAGCAATTGTTCCTTCAACCTCCTCAGGATAAATATTCTTACCTTCGCGATTAACAATCATGCACTTCTTGCGTCCTGTGATTGTAATATATCCATCCTTGTCCATCTTACCAAGGTCACCAGTCATAAACCAATCACCATCCATGCAAGCAGCTGTTGCAGCATCATTTTTGAAATAGCCTTGCATTACGATTGGTCCTTTAATTTGGATTTCGCCAATACCCTCTTCATTTGGCTCAGCAATACGAGCCTCGCAATTAGGAAGTGCTTTACCAACAGAACCAAATCGAATATCATGCTCTGGTGTCAGTGCGCAAATTGGAGAAGTTTCTGTCAGACCATAGCCTTCCATAATTCCAATGCCAAGCTTTGTGAAGCCTTTCATTACAGCAACATCTGTAGCTGCACCACCACAAATGATTAAGCGCAGCTTACCACCAAGTCCTTCCTTCACCTTCTTACCGATTACCTTACCTAAGCCTAGCTTCATTAGTAGCATTGCTGCCTTGCTCTTCTTAAGCTTTGCATAAATTCCATTGTACATTTTCTCTGCTAGCAATGGCACGGCAAGAAGAATTGTTGGAGATACCTCGCGCATATTTTCTGCAACTGTGCGAAGATTTTCAACCATACTGATTTCACAACGGCGGCATAGTGGCACAAGGAAGTTTGCTGAAAATGCAAAGCCATGGTGCAATGGAAGCACAAGCAAGAAATTATCATGCTCATAAACATGGAAATATTGCAAAGCACCCTCAAGCTGAGTAGTGAAATTACCATGTGTAAGCATTGCGCCCTTTGGGTAACCCGTTGTACCTGATGTATAAATAATTGAAGCAATATCTGACTCGCTAGGAACATTGCTATCAAAGAATGAACCTGGTAGTGCTGCAGCTTCCTGTACACTATCCATCAGCTTAACGAAATCATGAGCAAAAACATGACCAACCTTTGCATCTTCTGAAACTACATTATCAAGCAATACAACATGTTGCAACTCTGGCAAATCATCTGCAATTGTATTTAGCAATGGCCATAGCTTTCCTGAAGCAAAGACAACATATGTCTCTGAGTCGCGTAGGATATAAGAAACCTCTTTCTCTTGCAAGCGGGCATCAATAGGAACTACCTCAACACCAACAGATGCCAAACCCAAATATGTGATTAACCATTCAGGGCGATTCTCCATTATAACAGCAGCTCTGAAACCAGGCTTAACTCCAAGCTTATTTGCTGCCTCTGAAACAATTCTGCTACGCTTGTATAGCTCAACAAAGCTCCAAGAATGCCACTGACCATGTGACTTCCAACGAACAAATGGGCGATTTCCTGCCTTCTCATTTGCATCCTGTAAATATGTACGAATTGTAGCCATAGTCTAATCTCCTATCCTATTTAGATTAAAATTGTTTTGCTAAAAATTATGCGAGACTCTCGCGATCCTCAATCCAAGTCTGCATTTCGCGTACAGTCTCTTCCCAGCGCTCTTCATTCTTAAGTATCTCAAGAAATTCATCGAACAGGCTATAAAATGCATCTACAAAGAATGAAAAATGCTGTAGCTTCTCAACTAAGCGACCACGCTCATCTGTTCCCTCTTCTGCGCGAGGGACCTTAACAGAACGGAATGCGAATGTTTGTGCATCAATTGAAGCAGACCATTGATGATTCTCATCAAGAATAAACGCAACATTTGCACGTGCAAGCTTCTTACCAGAAAGCAGTGCTGTCTTTGCTTCGCTACTTAAAATTGGTGTACCCTTGCGTAGGCTTGTTTCATAAGAGCCTGCGCCCTCATTATTCAAGAATGTAATTGGATCAGCAAATGCCAATGCGTAGGAAATATTTGGATCGTGCCTTCCATTTGTAATTCTAAATGTATGATCTTTTACTTCTGAACGGAAAAGAAGCCAAGTCATAAAATCCAAACCTAAGCCACTCTTATCAGGAATAGCTGATGAATCAGGTGAAAATGTAACAGCACCAAAAGAATCATAAGTAAGGCCTGCACGCTTGAATGCAAGAAGCTCAGGAATCATTGGAATAAGCTTTGCCTGGCTTGTATGTGTAAATGCTGCTTCAAATGCATCCTTTTGCTTTGGACCACGGCATTCAGCAAATACACGCTTATTGCGGCAATCTGTTGCCACATCAAGATTAGTAAGTGTTGGGGGCATCTGCTCAAGCAATTCCTCATGCACATGTGCTTTTATTTCTGCATGCTGCTGTTTATTGATTGAAGTCAGATTTTGATCCTTCATAAACTGATATTCAGAAAGCTTTACAATAGATTTCAAAAGCTTGCTTGGCACCTTCTTCTCTGCCTTTAACAAAGAACCACAGAACCAACCATTGATAAACATTGTTTCTTCTGAAATTTCTCTATCGAGCAAAAATCTTGCGGTTGTCCAACCAAAGATAGGAGTCTCACGAAGAGAGTCAAGTGTAGGACATTGACCTTCCTTAACAAGCTCCAGAATGTCTGTTGTAATTTCTGCTTCTGTTTCATATACCTGAAACGAACTTGATGAACCATCAAAAATCATAAATACTCCTTAAATAAAATTTAAAATCGATTAGTTTTTGTAATAAAGCACAATTTGCTTTCTATCCTTACGAACATCAAGAACCCAGCGGCTTGCATCCATTGAAGGATCAAGCTTAATATTATCGATGCTTTTACATTCACCCTTCCATGCAAGTACAGGATATTGACCTGGCTTTGCACGCTCTGCATTTACCACCTTAATACATGCACCTTCACCAAATGTTACGTTCTTATTAACAAGCAAAGGTTTTGGTGCAGAAGCTAAATCTAACTCAATTAAATTCTTTGCATTAACAGTCAAATTTTCTATCAAAGCATTACCACCTGCAAGTACAAGTGCATTACCAGTATTGTTATTGCAATTCTTCTCTGCTCCAATAATAATTGAAGCAACTCCTGTTAATTCACTATATGGGCCAAGTATAAATCGATTATCTTGTGCATAACGATTATTGCTCTGGCTATAGCCAATATAAATATTTTGATTTTCCAACTGAAGAACAGTCTTTGCCTTTGATGTACCACGCATCTCAAAAACATTATCGCGAATACTTTGATTATCGCTATTATTATTTTTACCAACGGTAATTGATTGCTCTTGACGCATCATACTTCCAGAAAGCAATCTGAATCTATTTGTAACTGCAGGGTGACCAACTCCATTACCAACAATAATCTGAGACTTTGATAAAACCCTTGCACCATCTTGAACAACAATTGAATTTCCTTGAGCAGTTGAAGAGCCTGCATTTCCAACAATTGTTGTATCTCCTGTACTCTCCCATGCAGAACCGGCACCACTGATAATAAGCTTGTTATCTACGGCATGTGAAGTATTATGAGTGCGAGATGCATGACCGATTACTGCTCCCTTAGAGCGAAGCTTACCACCCTTGATTACACGAACAACAACATTACTTACAGGGCAATTTTCTGATTTATGAGCTGATGATGTTTGTCCGACATACATTCGTGGTGTAGAATTTAAAACTGCGCCATTAGAAACTGTAATTGTGACATTTGTTGTAGGATTTCCCCAATCAGTATAGCCAATTGTTAAATCATCTGCTGTTACATTGAGGCGAGTATCCTTGCCTGTAATAGTTGCTGTTGAGCAGCTACCTCTGAAACCAAACCAAAGCAAGCGTGTTTCAATCTTTGCACCATCGCTCAAAATCAACTTAGAATGCTTTGATCCGTCGGTTGGAATTTGAAGCTTGTTAATGCCAATAATTTGAGAATTACCTAGCACCTCAATTGTATTGCTTCCCTTACTGAAAAGGTCACCCCAACCAGCGCGAACGCCAAGAAGCAAATCGTTATTATTTAAATCAATTGTTGTTGGAGAATCCTTTGGACCACCTGTCAGACGCAGAGTTACATTACTGCAACCAATCTGGCCAAGAGGTCTATCTGCAACACCAACATACATTCCCTTGCAGCTTACCTCTGCACCATTAGCAAATTCAAAAGTATATCTTTCACCATCCCATGCATTAAATAAACGGATGTGACCAACATTTGAAAAAATACCACCATCTAGCTTAAAGCCTTTTGAAAATAATGCAATTGGACGATTTTGGAAATCAACCATAGATGGTTCACCTGCATCATTAACTCCAGAGACATCAAATTTATGACGAATAAAAAATATATCATTTTTATTTGTGCTGCAAACCTTTATCTGAGAACCATTAACAATTGAGAAAGAAGATGCATAATTTGTTGAAAAACTATTTTCATTTAGGATGCTACCTGTAACATTTGAAAGGGTCACATCTCCTTGATTAAAAGAAAGCGACTTTAAATCAACAACACCATCAGCAATAGTTAATCTCTTAGGTCCATACTTATTAATGCGGAATTGAGAACCATCAGCACCTCCTTTTAGAACAACATCACCATTGATTGTATCAATAGTTGTATCCCATCCAATACGGAGACGCTTTCCTTCAAGAGTTTGAGTATTTGCAGAATGATTTTCAATTAAACCTTTAGAGAAAATGTTCTCCAAAATGTAACCATCATCTTTATTTTCATTTACAGAACCACCAATTGAGAGAATCGGAGCAGAGACCGTGAATGAGCCCGCATTTGTTGGATAAAGAAAAGTACCAGCACGAAATTCAAAATCTTCGCCACCAAATCCAAAGCGCTTTCCTTCTTCTGCATCAAAAGAAATAGCTGATGAAAAAGCGAAAAAGCTAGGATTATTCTGTTCCTGCCAATTTGTTTTATCTGTCCATTTAGGAGATGAGCCACCACCTAACCAACGATGTATAATAACACCATCAGCATCTCCTTTTGCTACAGAACTGGTCATCCAAGCAATGGACAAACCAAGTACACATAAAATAAAACTTCTCATTACGTTACACCAAAAAATTCTATCAAATAAAATACCCCTATTTATATATATAAGTATAACAAAACATCTCCCTCTTCGCAACTTAAAAGCAACTAAATATTAAACCGAAATTCAACTTATAAACCACAAAATTCATATTAAATTATCACAGAATTTAAAAACAAAAATGAGGTGCAAGCCTTAAGCCCACACCTCATTTTTATTCATTTATATTGAGCAATGCTCAACCGATTAGAATCTGCGTGTAACTGTTATACCTAGGCAGTTTGCATTGCTGTCGTTATATGAACCTTCATATACACCGTGAGCGAAATCTGCCTTAACATCTGTGCCCTTTACGAACTCAAAGAAGTAGCTCATATCAACAGTCCAATCACCCTTTGTCCAGCCAGCGCCAATAGCGAAGATGTGGCGATCGTGTGCAGGAACTAGGTAGTCTGGGTGAGACTTGTTAAGTGGGGAGTCATCATATGTGTATGAAGCACGTAGTACCCAATTTTCATTTACCTGATAGCTACCACCGAATGCAAAGCGAACTGTATCCTTCCAATTCTTTGTAGCTGTTACACTTGGGGCACCTACAGCTGCTAAAGAATCATACTCAATTACTAGCTCATCAAATACGCTCCATGATGAATATGTAACTGCAGCACCAAGAGTTAGCTTATCTGTGAAGTCATAAGAAGCTGCTAGGATTACCTCATCTGGAGTTGTTAGTTCAGCAGAACCTGTTGTGTTCTTAAATACTGGAGCTGCATTTAGAACTGGGTGCTTATAGTATGAAACATCACCATCGATATCATGCTTTACGCGGCTTGTGTAAGAAGCTGCTAGGTGTAGATTCTCTGTAGCATCCCAATTGATACCAACGCTAGCACCAAGACCTAGGCTGATATCGCTCTCAACCTCCTGAGTGATATCAAACATTGGGTCTGTTAGCTGTGGGCTAACTTTTGAACCAGGAATCTTCTGCTTCATTGCAACGCTCATACCCTGAACGTTAAGAGAAGCACCAATAGAAAGAGAATCAGATAACTTATAGCTGATTGTTGGAGCAACTGTAACTGTCATAATATCAACTTCTACGTTGCTATAACGACCATACCAATCACCATCCATTGTCAGACCAAGACCAAACTTTTCATAGATACCTAAACCAACCTGAACATCATCAGAAAGCTTGTGTGTAACATAAACGTGTGGAAGAGTGAATAGACGATCTTCAGCTTCCTTAGTCATTGTCTCACCTGTGTATGGATTCTTACCATCGATTGAGAAGTGAGTTAGTAGGAAAGAAGAACCAACAGATACCTGTGTACCTTCCAAATCAGAGATAGCAGCAGGGCTGAAGAACATTGCAGAAGGCTGACCACCCTTTGTCATTAGACCTGCAGCATCTGCATTACCAGCAGCTGAAGATTCAAAAAGAGCATAACCAGCACCAAATGCTGTTGCACCCATAGCAAGTGCTGCAGTTGATGTAACAAGTGATTTTAGTAGTTTTGTATTCATTTCTTATTTTTTTGTTTTTGTTAAAAATTAAATAAACTCAACGCCTACCTAGGTGCTGAACTGGCCTAAATACTAGCAAAAGTGTTTCAAAAAAATAAAGAAAAAATTTGAATTTTCGTTAAACATTTGTTTGAAATTAAAGACAAATGATTTATTTTCATATACTTATACAAATATATCTCAAATCGTATAAAAGCATAATAAATCTTCAATTCAATACTTTTATGCAATTAGCTGACTATCAATCGCCAATATTACACAACAAAGTAATTGAAAATAGTAATATTATGTAAATGCAATACATATACTCTAAAAATTAGTGATTAAACGCGTTATCGCTCGAGCGTCAGCACATAGTCTGCTTCTGCAACAACATCATGATTGTGCTCAATCATAATCACCGTGTGCCCATGCTCCACAAGCTTATGAACAACCTTAATCAAATTAAGTACATCTGACATATGAAGCCCAACCGTAGGTTCATCAAGCACATAAAGAGTAGCCTGCTCCCGCTGCCCTAGTTTTGGAGTACAACGAGCCAACTCTGCCACAAGCTTAATGCGCTGCGCCTCTCCTCCACTCAATGTACTGCTTTGCTGTCCAAGAGAAAGATATCCTAAACCTACTTCCTTAAGCAATGTTAAAGAATAATGCAGCTTTGGATGATTACCAAAAAATTCAAGTGCAGTATCAACATCCATTGCCAACACATCTGCTATTGTCTTTCCACAATAACGTACCGCAAGCGTTTCTTCATTAAAGCGACTGCCTCCGCAAATTGGGCACTGAGTTACCACATCTGGCAAAAAGCTCATTTCTGAACGTACAACACCTTGTCCTCCACATTCAGAGCAGCGCCCACCCTCAATATTGAAAGAAAAGCGTGATGCATCATATCCGCGAATTGCAGCATCAGGACTACTTGCAAATAGCTCGCGAATTTCTGTCCAGAATCCAACATATGTAGCAGGACAAGAGCGCGGGGTGCGTCCAATCGGAGATTGATCAACCTCAAGCACTCGCTTAAAATTCTCTGCTCCTGAGATTTTTTTACAACCAACAAGCTTTGGCTTGCCCCCTCCTGTAA
>JAFPBK010000106.1 GCA_017424105.1 Kiritimatiellia bacterium
GAGCAGCGTGTTTCAGTAGAGGATTTCTCCGGAGAAAGATTTTATACTGCTTGTTTTGCTGCAATTGATGAGGGACAGATTGAATTTGATATGCCAAGCTTTGAAGAATATTTGAAGCGTAATCCTCAAGCAGATTATGTTTTGAACTTTGTTTCAAATACAGACCCTGCCACATCGGTAGATTTTTCTAAGGAACAGGCAAGTGATTTCCCTGCAAAGTTTGTAATTAAACAGTATCCTGCTTTGGATGATTTTATGCAGGCAAATTTGCTAGATTTTGACCATTTGGTATTTCGCACAAAGTCTAAGCTTGATGGTGGCGAGTTAGCTACGCTAATTAAGAAAATAGAAGCAACTGGCGGTGTTGAGAAAGCAAAAGCAAAGGCACGTGAAATAAAGGCAATGCTAGGAGACTCTGCCACAGAGGTAGAGCTTTTAACAGCTGTTCGCGATTACACAGCAAAGCATATTCGTAAAATCGGACCTTCATTTAATCAAATCCTTGAGCGTGATTATCTGTCGCCAGACCGCGTATTAGAAGAGGGGTATGCCAATGATCTTGACTATGCGGTTCTTCAATATGTAATGCTCAAAGAATTAGGAATTGCTTCTAAGCTACTATTAGGAATAGAAGATTTGCGTGGAGATGAGGCAATAATTAGTAAAGCATTAGAAAGTTGCGTGCTGACAGATGTGGATTTAGTGCTGGTTGAAGCTAATGTTGATGGTAAAAACTACTATCCAAATATTGGCTCTCAATATGCATTAGAGATGAAACTTTTGCCAAAGTATTGCGGTGTTCCTTTATTTGACAGAGATGGCGCAATGCAAATAAAGACATACGAAGCAACTTCAATATTGAATGATTTTATGGAGAGCGAAAAGCATTCTGATATTGTTATAGAAATTGATGCTTATGGAATGGCTACAATTACAAGCAAATCCAGTCGCTCAGGACAATATTTAGAGGCGTTAGTGAAGCAGTATTTTGAAATGGTTCCTGAGCTTAAGGAACGCCATCATGCAAAATTAGTAGGGCAGCATAGCCGCACTGCAATGGCGATAGGTGATTTGGATGTAGATATATCCGGTACTCCAGTTTCTCAAAAATATAAGCTACGTATGGAGTTGCCAACAATGAGTCGCTCAGAGGCGGGCGGTGTACGTCAGTTCACGCTACCGGATTTTTGCGATATACTTCCATCACCTCTCCCATTTTTGCGTAATTATCCAATGCAACGCTCTGCTCAGCAGTCCCAGACTTATCGTATGGAAATTATTTTACCACCTAAATCTAAAGTGCTTTCAAAACCAATGCCGATTGATTTGAAAATAGGTGAGAACGGAAATAATGTTATGGTAAAGCGTACAGTAGAAGAGAGATTTAATAAGGAAAAAGGTCGCTACCATTATATTATTGATTGCGGTGTTGTATTAAATCAAATGGATAATATTCTTACACCAAAAGAATATCTTGATTATGCCAATGCGATATTTTTGAGCCGAGGTGTAAGCAATTCATGGGTGATTGAATTCACTGCACACGAATAGATTTTATTTCACTGCACACGAATTTCACCGCCGGCATCAAGCAAGGTCAGCAGGGTATAAAGCAGTTCGTTTGCTGCCGTATCATCCTTCGGAAACGATGCGGCATCGAGTTCCATCTGATAACGCATGACATC
>JAFPBK010000107.1 GCA_017424105.1 Kiritimatiellia bacterium
CTGTTTGGAGCACCAAGATGATTTTTCATGATTAACGTGTATTGGCTAGCGCGAGTTTGATGGCTAGAAGTGCGAAGAAAGAACCACGAAACACACGAAACACACGAAAAAGTAAATATTTACTATTGTTTGTAGTTCTTATTCCTTTCGTGCCTTTCGTGCCTTTCGTGGTTCCCAATACCCATCACGCTTATCACGCTTTTATTTGGTTTAATTGTTTGTTTACTTTTAATGTGGATATTTGAAAAGATTGCTCGTGGATGGCTTGTGTGGTGGCTAAACGTCTAACGTCTCTCGTCATACGGGTCTCGTCTCTCGTCTCACGTCTCATGTCCCAGAGCGCGTGTCAACGCGGGATGGAGTATAACGTCTAACCGTCTAATTGTCTGGCGGCGGTAGTCTAATCGTCTAATCGTCTTTGGGTCGTACAACCGTCTAACCGTCTAATCGTCTTGGACGGAAGCGAAAGCGCGAGAATAAATTGTTTAGCGCGTAGGAGACATTGGAGACCTTGGGGACAGAATTTTAACGCTGCATTTTTTTTCTTCCCAAAAACTCACTACAACCTATTCGCGCAGATTTGTGTTCTTGAAAAAATGCACTCATTCGTGTACCACCCAAAGCCACCACACGAACTCCGCGCTCTCTACGTCCCTTTCTTTCGCACTTTTAGCAATCACGCTTACTTCTGCTCCTGAATATAGAATAAAACATTGATGATGGCTTCGTAATATCAATATTTTGTAAATATTATCACTTGAAGATATTACATAAAAAAGGTAAAATAAATACAAAAAAATAATTACGAGTTAAGGATTATAAATAATGCCAGTATTTGCATATACAGCAAAATCCCGCGATGGGAAAAAAACAACAGGGCAAATTGATGCCCAAGATAGAAAATCAGCACTTTCCGCTATCCAACGTAAAGGGTTAGTGCCTATCTCCGTTATGCAAAAATCTGGTGGTAAATCATCCTCTGCAAAGGATGATTCAAAAAAGGATTCCAGTACTAAGAAAAAAAATAAGGGTAGTGCATTTAAACTCTCTCGCCCAAATTATATGTCACCTGTAGAAACACTTCACTTCACAAGTGAAATTTGTGATTTGCTAGAGAGTGGAATGACTCTTGGTAATGCACTTAATTGTCTTGCTGCACGTGAAGGTGAGTCTGAGGGCGTAACCGATATTGTAACAGGATTACGCGATGCTATTATTGAAGGCTATACATTTTCTGATGCGCTGGAAAAATATCCTAAGGTATTTTCAAATATCTATACAAATATGATTCGTGCCGGTGAAGCTTCTGGTGCTATGACTGATGTGCTTCACCGACTTGTTGACCACTTTGAAAGCCAACAAGCAATGCGTTCAAAAATTAAAACAGCAATGTTCTACCCAACAATTGTTCTTATTATGGCTGTTGGTGTAACTATTTTTGCAATCACATACTTGCTTCCTAAATTTAAAACTATCTTCGACCAGTTGGGTCCGGATGGATTGCCACCAATGACAAAGGCGTTGATGGGTATGAGTGATTTTGCAAGAAATTATGGTCTGATAATTCTCTTATTATTAGCAGTTGCTGGTGTGGCATTAGTTCAATGGATAAAAACCCCATCTGGTAAGAGAAAGTGGGATTTTCTAAAGCTCAAGATGCCTTTGGTAAAAGGTATTGTTGCTGCTGGTACATTTGCAAATTTTGCACGTACTCTTCAATCTTTGCTCTCTAATGGTGTTCCTGTTATTCAAGCATTGCAAATTACGGCGCAAGCAGTTGGCAATAGCGTAATTTCTGAGCAACTCCTACGCGCTCGTGATCGCGTTACTGACGGTACTTCTATTTCAGGACCTTTAGCAGAAGGCGATATCTTCCCTCAAGTAGCTATTGATATGATTGCAATTGGTGAGCGTACAGGTGATATGCCATCAGCACTTGGTCATGTGGCTAAACGCTTTGAAGCAGAACTTGACAGAAATGTTGCTCGTTTTACATCTGCTCTTGAGCCTATTATGATTTTTATTGTAGCTATTATTATTGCTGTTATTGCAATATCAATTATTCAGGCAGTTATGGCTGTTTCAAGCTCTGCTAATATGTAATAATGCTATGAAAAAAGCTTTTTTATTTATCTTATTGTTTGTTGTGGCAATTGCACAAATAGGATGTGTTTCCGCTATGCAAAGCGATGGACGACTCCGCCACAAATCCTTTGATGTTTCAATTTCTGAATTGGATTGGCTTGAGATTGTTTATACTCCTGCCGAGAATGACAGAGAAATTTTATTACCATGCCACCTATCATTTTTTGGAGTTGGTTATGTTGAATTTAAGACAGGTAAAAGCCCAAAATTTTGGAAAGAGACATCTACAGATACAACACATCCTGATTGGAGTAGTTATTACACAGATCGCGTAAATATTGGAAGAACAGAGATGGAGCGAGTCTTTCAAGAATATGTGGATCAAGGTGTAGTTCCTCCGTCATATATGATGCTTGTTTCTCGCAATGTTCGCTCTTCTGAAAAGAGCGCATGGGTTTCAATTAAGGGAATAATTGGCTTTAATGAATTTAGATTAAATACAGACAATGAGTATATTGTCGAGTTAACTCGTGAAGCATTAGAGAATTTTGAAACTACAATTGCAATTGCGCGCGAGGATGAACTAAGAAAATCACGCCAGTAGGGAAGCGATGTTTTTATGAATAAAGCAGATATCTCTTCTGTTCATAAAATCCTGATGGAGGATTTTATTTCAAATCCCGCACCAGTAATTGATTTGATGGCAGCGCAGGGCTGCAGTCCATTCCAAATTTTAGTAGCGACAATCCTTAGTGCACGTACAAAGGATGAAACAACTTCAAAGGTAATCAAGGAAAAGCTTTTCCCAAATGTGAAGCAGGCATCTGATTTTAATCGCTTCACATTGGAAGAGATTGAGCAAATGATTTTTCCTGTAGGTTTCTTCCATCAAAAAGCAAAGGCTTTAAAGCAATTACCTGTTGTTTTAGAGGAGCGCTTTGGTGGAGAAATTCCTCAGACAATTGAAGAGCTTTGTGAGCTTCCTGGTGTGGGACGCAAGACTGCTAATCTTGTCGTTGCAGTTGCATTTAAAAAGCCAGCAATTTGTGTAGATGTTCATGTTCATAGAATAAACAATAGGCTAGGACTTGTGGCAACGTCTACCCCACAGGAAACAGAATTTACTCTGCGAGAAATTCTCCCACAAAAATATTGGTGCAGTTGGAATGCTTGCTTTGTTTCGTTTGGTCAGCGTAGATGTCGCCCAATAAATCCGCATTGTGGCGATTGTCCTATAAAGCGTTTTTGTAATTATGCCAAGTCACAAGAGAAGCAAAAAGCTTGCGGAGAAAAATAAAAATGATTTCATTTCCGCAGCTTCCAATTTGTGAGCTATTACCTCAGCTTTCAGAAGCAATTGAGCATACTCCATCTGGAGGAATTATAATTACAGCGCCTCCTGGTTCTGGTAAAACAACAGTTGTTCCGCTTGCTTTAATTGATGAACCATATTTTGCAGATAAGCAAATACTTCTTCTTGAGCCACGCCGTATGGCTGCACGATTAGCTGCTCGTCGCATGGCCGCAACGATTGGAGAAGAGGTTGGTGTCACTGTCGGTTATCAGCTTCGCATGGAGCGCAAGGTTTCAAAGCAAACACGCATTCTTGTGCTTACAGAGGGTGTGCTTTCACGCATGCTTATTGATGATCCGGAGCTTGCAAATGTCGGAGCAATTATTTTTGATGAATTTCATGAGAGAAGCATACATGCAGATTTTGGATTAGCACTTGCTCTTGAAGTGCAGCGCAGCCTTCGCCCTGATTTGCGAATTATTGTTATGTCAGCAACGCTTGATGCAGCCCCAATAGCAAAGCATCTTGGTGACGGCACTCCATGTCTTGAAGCACAAGGTACTTTATTCCCTGTTGAAACTAAATATTTGCCACAGCCTCGTGAATTAAAAATTTCCGAAGCTATGGCTAAGGGAATAAAGACAGCTGTTGCTGAGCAATCTGGTTCTGTTTTAGCATTTCTTCCTGGTGAAGGTGAGATTAAAGCCACAGCTGAATTGCTAAGCGAATTTTGTT
The DNA here is from genome assembly GCA_017424105.1 of Kiritimatiellia bacterium. GTDB lineage: Bacteria > Verrucomicrobiota > Kiritimatiellia > RFP12 > UBA3636 > RGIG990. The sequence continues at coordinate 4,115 of JAFPBK010000107.1, forward strand.
CCGAACGCTCAATTGAACTGGCTCCTCTGTATGCAGCTCTTCCATTGCAAGAGCAGGAACGAGCTTTGGCACCTGCATCAGACGGACAAAGAAAAATTGTTCTTGCAACAAGTATTGCTGAATCTTCTTTAACAATTCAAGGAATTACAACTGTTGTTGATTCTGGTAAGGCGCGTGTCCCTCGCTATTCAAATGCGACAGGAATGATGCGCTTGGAAACGGTGCGAATCTCTCTTGATAGAGCAGATCAGCGTCGTGGCCGTGCGGGCCGTTTGTGTGCAGGCGTATGCTATCGTCTATGGGATGAGCGAGAGGAGGCATTGATGCCTCGCGAAGCAATTCCTGAGCTATGTAATTCTGAGCTTTCTACACTTGTTTTGATGTGTGCAGATTTTGGCAGTTCAAAGCGCGACTCTCTTCCTTGGCTGACTCTGCCACCTGAGACGGCTTGGCAACAAGGTGTTGAGCTATTGCAACGGCTTGATGCACTTTCTTCTGTAGGAGCTATTACAGCACAAGGCAGAAAGCTATTGCAACTCGGAACACATCCGCGTCTTGCACATGCAGTGCTTGCAGCAGCTTCGCTTGGCTCGGAGGCTTCTCTTAAAGAGGCATGTCTTGCAGCTGCTGCATTAAGTGAAGGAATAAATCTTCGCTCTACATCTACAATGTCAGAACTACTTCTTGAGCTTGAGAGTGTGGGTGCAAATAATCCTCGTAAAAAAGCAGTGCTTGAGTTAGCCTCAATGTGGCAGCATCGCGCTACAGAGCTGGCTTATGAGGCAGACCCTGCCACAGAGGAGCTTTCGCTTGGACTGATTATGGCATTTGCATATCCGGATAGAATAGGCAGGCGTCGTCGCCATGCTGAGGAGCGAAATCGCTATTTGCTTGCAAATGGTCGTGGAGTTCGTTTATTAGGGACTTCTTCAATTTCAAGTGATTGGATTGTAGCAATTGAGGTGGATGATAAATCTGCAGATGGAGCAGTCCAGTTGGCAGAGCCAATTACACAGACAGAAATAGAAAAGTATTTTTCAAAGCAATTTTCAGAGAAAGCCTGTGTAGAGTGGAGCGAGAGAGAGGAGTGCGTCATAGCAGTTGAGCGCGTGCTTTTTGGTGCGATAGCAATCAAGGAGCGACCAATCGCAGAGCCTGATGAGGAGCTGCTTTGCCGTGGTATTTGCGATGGTATTCGTGGCGTAGGTCTTCATGTATTAGATTGGACACCTGCGGCGACTCAACTACGGGAGCGCATTGCTTTTCTGCATAGAAAGGGGATTGAGGGCTTTCCTGATGTGAGTGATGAGCAATTGCTTGCTACTCTTGAGGATTGGCTTGGTCCATATTTATTCGGCATTCGTAAGCTGTCAGCATTAAAATCAATAGATTTATGTAATGTATTTCAAGGAATGCTTGGGGCTGGCTTTATGCAATTAGAGCAGCTTGCTCCGTCGCATTTGCGTGTGCCAAGTGGGTCTCGCATAAGAATTGATTATAGCGAGCAGCCTCCATGTTTAGCAGTAAAGCTTCAAGAGGTGTTTGGTTTAATGGAAACACCAAAGATTTGTGGTGAGCCAATATTGATGAAACTACTTTCGCCTGCAATGCGTCCTGTGCAAGTGACTCAAGATTTGCAGAGCTTTTGGAAGAATGGTTATCCGATTGTGCGTAAGGATTTGCGTGGACGTTATCCTAAGCATCAGTGGCCAGAGAATCCGGAGAGTGGTATACCTGCACGCAAGTGATAGCTTGCTTGGCGTGAACAGCGTGGTGGGTTGCTAAAAGTGCGAAGGTTAAAAGTGCGAAGGGAAGGGACGCAGAGAGCGCAAAGGACGCTGGGGTGCGCTGAGCTCGTGTGGTACACGAATGAGTGCGTTTTTTCAAGAACACGAATTTGCACGAATTTGCACGAATGGGTTCTATCGAATTGGCTATCGCAGAATTAGTGAATAGATAATAGTGAATAACGAATAGTTAAGGTAAAAATATTTAAAGTGTGTGTTTAACTGGGGTGTAGGACGTTCTCGTCCTACACGGTAACTGGGCTGTAAGACGTCCCCGTCTTACAGAATAACTGGGCGGC
>JAFPBK010000108.1 GCA_017424105.1 Kiritimatiellia bacterium
GTCAACTGCTACATCTGTAGGTATCACAGCTCGTATCCTTTCAGAACGTAAAAAGATTGACTCTGAGGAAGGCGTTACTATCATGGCTGGTGCTGTGATTGACGACGTTCTTGGCATTATCATTCTTGCTATCGGTCTTGGTGTTATCGGAAGCAAGGGCGATACAGCTGCAGCATCTGATGTTGATTGGGCAAACATTGGAATCATCGCAATCAAAGCATTTGGCGTATGGTTAATCTCTACAATCATCGGCATTATTGCAGCTCACAAAATCAGTGCAATTCTTAAATTCTTTAAGAGCCCAATTTCTATTGCAACAATGGCTCTTGGCCTGGCTCTAATTCTATCAGGCTTCTTTGAGACTATGGGTCTTGCAATGATTATCGGTGCTTATGTTATGGGTCTTGCTTTAAGCAAAACCGATATTCGCTATGTAATTCACGAAAATCTACACGCTGTATACACATTCCTAGTACCTATCTTCTTCTGTGTAATGGGTATGATGGTAGACCTACATGCGCTTGTAACAAAGCAAGTTCTAATCTTCGGCGGTATCTATACAGTGCTAGCAGTACTTGCTAAGCTATTTGGTTGCTGCTTCCCTGCAATGGCTTGCGGCTTCAATTTCCGTGGCGGTATGCGCATTGGTGCTGGTATGATTCCTCGTGGCGAGGTTGCCCTTATCGTTGCTGGTATCGGTCTTGCTGGCGGTCACCTAACAAAGGAAATCTTTGGTGTAGGTATCCTTATGACTCTTGTAACAACAGTCGCTGCACCTACTCTGCTTATCAAGCTTTTCTCTTCTGATGCTTCTGGTCTTCGTAAGCCAACAGATGAGAAGGACAAGTCTCGTGGCCTAGACTTTGAGCTACCTACTGCTGAAGCTGCAAAAATGATGTGCGAAAAGCTAATCGTTGAATTCCGTCGTGAAGGCTTCTTTACACACACACTAAGCATTAAGGATAGCATCTGGCAGGTACGTAAGGACGATATGGAAATCGGCATCCATCGTGCAGAAAACAAGATTATGTTTGAATGCACTCCTGCTGAACGCAACTTTGTTGCTACAGCTGTACTTGAGGTTACTGCTGATCTTGCAATTCTTGCAAATGCTCTTAAGAAGCCAATCACAATAGAGAATATCTCTCGCATGGTTAATGATGCAGAGGCTCCAGACTCAACAGATAATGAGCTAACAAAGTACATCAATTCATTTGTTATGTGCCCACACATTGAGTCTGACACTAAGCACGAAATCATTCGCAAGCTTTGCCATATTCTTTACGAGAAAGGCTTAATTAGCAATTTTGAAGAAACAGTAAAAGCTGTTCTAGATCGTGAAGAAGTTATGTCTACAGGTTTGGAGAATGGCATCGCAATTCCACATGCTCGTATTAACACAGTTAGCAACCTAGTTGGTATTGCTGCAATTGTACACGATGGTGTTAAGGAATACAATACAGTCGACAATAGCACTGTAAAGATCGTAATTCTAACTCTATCTCCAGAGGATGCTAATACACCTCACCTACGTATGATTTCTCATATTGGTAAGACACTTGATGCTCAGGGTTGCGAGAAGATTCTTGCTGCTGATACTGAGCAAGCAATGCGCAATGTCCTACTAGGCTAATGCGTTATTGCCTTCTATAAAAACGATGGAAAGATTTTAAACACATAATCTTTCCATCGTTTTATCATAAAATAATCAAAACACTTTAAGTGTAATAAATTCGTTAAAACAAATTTTTTAGCTGTGGCAAAATTCCTTTATACAAAAGAAAAAATGATTTCCTGGGGCGGCCCAGATGTCTATTACGAGGCAGAAAAGAACTATTATCTTGCTGCTAAAGTAATAAAGGCTGAATATGATGGAACCCGTGCAACTGGCACCATAATGCATGGTGGCAGACCAATAAACACAGGCTTCCAAATCACATCAAGCGGCCTTATGGAATCATTTTGCCCATGTCTGAAAAATCGTGACGAGGGTAAGATTTGCCCTCACGTAATCGCACTGGCAATAGCACTTGTCCGTAAAACTATTGCTCTTGAACGCCTTGCTGAAAAAGAGCAAGAGCGCCAGCACGCAAATCGCTTTGCCCTCGCACAAGAAAAGCAGCAGCTCATCCAGCGCTCCCCAAAAGGACAAACTGCTGACCTACGCATCCGCTTACCACATGACTGGCATAAGCAATTCCTAGACGGAGAAATTTCCGTTGAATGCCTCGCAAATATTCCTGGTGGTGGTAACAATATCTCTATCGCATATCTCGCAGAACGCAAAATTCCAATTTCCCTATCAAAAGAAAACAGTCAATTACTTGATTCCCTGGAAGACATCTGCGAAGGAAAACTTACAAACCCAATAAAACTTACAAAGCGCGACTTTATTTGTCTTATTGAACAAGTCGGCGCAATGGGTCGCCCTCTATATCTTTCTGGTGGAAATCCAATAGCCATAGAATCTACTAAAGTAGAATCTAAGCTTACTTTAGATTTAGATAGAGAAACTGGTGAGCTATTGATGTTCCTTAACACCGATATACCAAATGCAGCAGAAGGCGACATTCCGGACTATGTTGTATTTAACAATTCTGGATGGGCATTTCTTAAGGGACGTCTATGGCCAATTTCTCAGGTTTTGCCAGGTCCATATCATCAGGTATATCACGAAACTGTTGCAATCCCTCGCACAGAAACAATTCGCTTCCTAAAGTTGGAACTTGCCAACATTAAGCGAATGCTGCCTGTAGAATTAGAATTTCCTGTAGAGCAAATTATTGAGTGCCCTGCTATCCCAAAAATGTCGCTCAAGGTTTATGGATCACCTGCATCAATTCGCATGACGCTCTACGCAAATTATGGAGCAGGTGCAAAGCAGCAAAGTGTTCCTGCAGCAGCTGCAGCAAATGCAACGACAATCTCCATCCCTGATGATAATGACCCGCTGACATTCCATACTCGTAATCTCCCTGTTGAGCGCTCTGCTATTGCCCTACTAAAGCAATATGGCATCATAGGAGAAACAGGCTCATCAATCAGCCCAATTGTTGGCGAGCACTATGTTCTTAACTTTATTGGCACTACAATGCCATCCTTACGTAGAAAAGGTTGGCACGTAATACTTGATGACAAACTGGACGCTTTTGTAGATTCTCAAGATTGTGTAATCCCTGTAGTTAACATTGACAAAGCAGAAGTACCAGGTTACTTTGATGTATCCTACACATTTTACACACTTCCAGACAAGATTGTTCCGCATTCCGATGTCCAGCGCGCAATCACAAAGGGAGATGCATATATCAAGACAAACGATAAGATAATCTTTGTTGATATCAATGCAATCAATACAATGCGCGATGTATTTTACGATTGCTCTGAAGGAGCTGGTAAAAAGCCTGGCTCATTCCGTGTACGAGAGGTATATGCTTCATATCTGAAATCATCTATTGAAGCATTGGACGGATCTGATTTTTCTAGCGAAACATCACCACGCTGGCTTGAGCTTGCTAACGCAACAGAGCATGCACGCACAATCACAGAAGTTGACCTAGATGAGCCACTCAACTCCACCTTGCGTCCTTACCAAAAGAA
>JAFPBK010000109.1 GCA_017424105.1 Kiritimatiellia bacterium
AGGACGGGGACGTCCTACACCCCAGCGTGCACCCCAGAGATTAGCCTAAATTCGGGGCCGAATTTAGATGAAACAGCGCAGAGCGCTATGAAGCGGTGAAAAGCACCATGAAGCATGCCTGCGGCATATGAAGTATTGCGAAGCAATATATGCGGTGGAATTATTATTTTAAATTTCAGCAAGGCGGGGACGCCATGCTGCCCAGTTATTCTGTAAGACGGGGACGTCTTACAGCCCAGTTAATGTGTAGGACGAGGACGTCCTACACCCCAGCGTGCAACATAATAATGTGTAAAACAAGACGTCCTACACCCCAGCGTGCACCATGATAATGTGTAAAACAAGACGTCCTACACCCTAGCGTGCACCATAATAATGTGTAAAACAAGACGTCTTACACCCCAGCGTGCACCTAAGTTAGGTACGTGCAGATTGGTGCTTTAATGCATCCATAAGAGTGCGCATATCCTCTGGCAGAGGTGCTTCCACAACGATACGCTCACGCTTACGTACTGGATGCATAAATTCAAGACGTGCAGCATGAAGCATTTGGCGTTTTACCTTTATTGGCATACGCATATCCCTACGCATGCTTCCGTATGTCTGGTCGCCAATGACAGGATTACCTAAGTAATTCATGTGTACACGAATCTGATGTGTACGCCCTGTCTCAATATTAACGCTTACAAGAGATGCATTACCATAATCACGCTCTGTTGTATACTCTGTAATTGCATTGCGGCCCTGCTCCTGCAATACGCACATCTTTTTACGATCCTGAGGATTGCGTCCAATATTTGTCTCAATGCGTCCTGCAATTGGATAAGGCACTCCATGAACAAGTGCTTTATAGGTCTTCTTTACCTCATTCTTCTGAAATGCTTCTTGCAAAGCAGCAATTGCCTTATCTGTCTTGGCAATGATTAGAGCTCCAGAAGTATCTTGATCAAGTCTATGAACAATTCCCGGTCTATCCTCTCCGCCTATAGAGAAGATTCCTGGATAATGAAATAAAAGAGCATTAACAAGTGTGCCTGTCTCGTGTCCAGGTGCTGGATGAACCACTAGTTGTGGTGGCTTGTTCACCACTACAATTGCATCATCCTCATATAAAATATCTAGTGGAATATTTTCTGGTTGAATACCTGTGGATGCAGCCTCTGGAACACGAATTGTATAGCATTCGCCGAATTGCAATCTGTGAGATAATGTGTCTAAAGGCTCTCCATTACACAAAATATTTCCTTGCTCAAAAAGCTTTTGAATGCGAGAACGTGAATGTTCACTATTCTGTGCCAGCCAAGCATCTGCACGAGGCGATTTTCCCTCAAATGGCTCTACTATATACTTTTCTTCTGTCATGCTAATAACTTAAATTAAAATATCAAAAATCCAATTTATTCACGAGGTAACATTGGTACAATAATACCACGACGAGTAAGCGTTTGAAAATACTGACCAAGCAATGCTCTACCCTCAAAGAAAGTAAGCTTTTCTTTTTCGCAGAATTTATCAATCAGTTGCTCAAAGGTGCTCTTATTATCAACCATTTCATAAACTTGAGCACCAATTTTATCAAGCACATATGTCTTTTCTGTATTTGCTTTCAAGAGGCGACGCAGGAAACTCATAATAGAGCCTTTGTAAACAAGCACAACCTTAATGTGAAGCTCACCTGTTGCTTCGTCCTTCTCTATTACACGTGCTTGCGTATTTTTCACAGGGATTGCTTTGAGAGCCTCGCGAAAACGGAATTCCTGTTGTTCAATTGTAAATTTACTTTCAAACATTTTCTAAATCCTCTTTAAAAAAGCTTACGAATAGATACGTCTTTAAATCCTGCTTCACGTGCAAGCTTCATCATTTCCATTAGTTTTGATATTGGTGTTTCTACTTCACCATCCACCTGTAGTTCAAGCTCTGGATCCTGCTTATAAAGCTCTGCCAGTGCATTAGGAAGCTCAGACCATGCCACACGCTTTCCTGCAATAGCTACTTCTCTGTTTTCAAACAGTTTTATAACATTATGTGGGATAACATCTTCTTTTGCTACAGTTTCTTCTTGAACTGTCTTTTCTGCAGTTTCATTAGCTACTTGCTTTTCGTAAACAGGGCGTGCCATCTGCACTTTTGGGCGATTTTCTGCGACAACCTCTGTAGGCATACGAGCACGCTTTACCTTGTTACGCAGTTTATCGTAATCAAGTAGTGTAGCAACATACTTGTAACGCTCAAGTTTCTTTACAAGGACAGGGTCTTTATTTTGTTCTGCATTCTTCAGTTCGCTATACTTTGTATTTGCAGCAACAATTTCAGAGCGAGGTGCTTTTTCTGCACGCAAACGAGCTAACTCATCCTTAGCAGCCTTAACATCAGGGAGCTTATCAATATTGCGATGTGCCGCAATGATATCGCGTTGAAGATTTATCATTTCCACCTGAAGTTGATCTCGCTGAGGTTTTGTTAAAAGATTTGTCTCATACTTTGCAGCATCAGATGCAATATCTGTCGGAGGCTGCTTTGCAAATGCAAAAAGCACACCTAAAGACATTCCAACAAAAACATAAAATTTTATGCAAGTATAATTCATACGAAACTCCTTATTCTAAGACAAAGTTAATTGTTATGGTTTTATACTCTTTGATAAAATCAGAGGTAAGTCCTGGAATACGACGAACAGCCTTTGCTGCTGACTCTACTGATGCATCAAGCTCTCGATTACCTGAGGAACGTGTTAGCTTATATTTTTTTATAACACCAGAATCACCTAACCAAATTGTTAGCTCTGCAGGTTTTGCAACTTCAGTTGGTGACAACGATGGGCGGCGCCATGCATCATAAAGCTTATTATAAACAATTGCCAGACAACGCTCACGCTCACCAGGCACAGAAGTATGGTCAGATGGTTTTGCTCCCATCTTTAACAGCTTTTCAATCTCTTCAGGAGTTAAATCATTCTTCTTTGTAACTTTTGATGGTTTATTTTTAGTAACCTTAGGTTGATTTATTTGAACAACCTTATCAGAGATTTTAATTGGCTTACGTTTTGGTTTATCTTGCTTAGGAGGCTGTGGTACAGGGTCAGGGTCAGGTGCAACTTCCGGTTCAGGTTCTGGAGCTGGTTCAGGTTCATTAACCAAATCCTCAACAGGTTCTTCATTATCTTGAGAAGAAGAAACATCAACCGTAAACTCAATTAGCATTGCATCATCAGGCTTTTTAGTAAAGCAAGTAATATCGCTAATCAAAGTAGCGATTATTAGTCCAACGACAATACAACCATGTACTAAAAGGGAAATTTTTGAGGCTCTTTTCTCTACCTGCTCAATATCCACTGCTCTTTACTCCTGTAATGCAAGCGAAGTATTTTTTATTCCCAATGCACTTAGTAGCTTTGCTACCTCAGCTACAGAACCATATAGAGCGGAAACATCACCACGAATAATAACTCGTAGATCAGCATCTGCTTCCTTGCGCTTTTGTAATTCGTCACGAAGCTCATCAATCGTAACAGTTAAATCACCAATATAAAAGCGCCCTTCTTTATCAATTGTCACAGAAACAGAAGTCTGTGAAGCGTCAATAGGTTTAGATTTACCTTGAGGGAGTTTAATTGGAATACCATTTTCAATCAAGGGAAATGTAATAATAAAAGTGATTAGCAGAATAAAAGTCAAATCCATCAGTGGAGTAAGATTCATTTCTGCTTGTGGCTTACAGCCACGCCTTTGACGTCTAGGCATTATATTTGCCTCCTACCTCAGAATCTTCAAATGAGGCAAAGTTTTGCTGTTGAGTAGCCCCTGACAACTGAACGTTTTGAACAGGCTTCTCGCTAGGTGAATGATAGAGGCAGATATCTGTTATTACTTTATCAACAACAGTCTCTGCTTGTATTGTAAATATTTTAAGCTTTGTGCATAGGTGATTGTATACTACTGTTGTAGGAATAGACACAATCAAACCAACAACAGTAGTTGCTAATGCACCACCAATACCAGGAGCCACATTTGTAATAATAGCAGCACCAGAACCATCAGCCATACTCATAAATGAAACAAGCACACCCCAAACTGTACCAAACAAACCAATAGATGGAGAGATGATAGAAATTGTACCTATTAAATTTATGTCTGCCTCAAGATGAGCAAGCTGCTTAGAAAGCTCATTTTCTGCAATCACCTTAATTCGTGCTATTTCTTGCTCTGTAAGGCTTGGCAGAGAAGTTTCTCCATTCCAAGTGCGAAGCTGTTCTTTAGTAATTCCCTTCTTCTCTAGTTTTGGAATTAGCTCCATAACTATAGCTCTATAAATTTCAATATTGCATATTCCAGTTTGCATGCGTTCAAAAATCATACCAGCTGGATGCTTATATTTTTTTATTAAAGCTTCAAATTTATCGTGTTCTACTTCTGTTGCTTTATAAACAGAATAGCGCACAAAAATTTTCATAAAGGCAAAACAAGAAAGTCCTACAAGAAATATAATAATGAACTTTCCCATAAAATCGGAAGTCAGGATTGCATCGCCTAATGCAAACCCTAAAAAATACGTTTCCATAATAGTTACCTCAAAATAAAATTCTAAATTATGCGTTTAATTATGGCTAAGCACATAATTAACGCAATTATTCTACGTTGTATGCAAGAATTGCTTCTGTGCAATCAAATGTAGCTGCAATAAGAGCAGCACGAATCCACATGCCATTACGCATCTGGCGCCAGTACATTGCACGTGGGTCATGATCACATTCTGTTGAAATTTCGTCACGACGTGGCAATGGGTGTAGGAGAACAGAAGTAGGCTTCATTGAATCTATTTCTTTCTTACCAATCTTGTAGGAAGAAATATCAATGCTTGCGCTCTCACCCTTAGATTTATCCCACTCATCCTGGATGCGTGTCATGTATACAGCATCAACATCTGACAAACGCTCACGCATATCTGTCAGCACTGAGTATTTTGAGCCATTTGCAGCAAGCATATCTAAGATATCCTGCTTGATTTGAAGCTCTGGAGGAGCAACAAATATATGCTCAATATTTTCATAATTCATTAGCAAATTAGATAGAGAGCGAACAGTACGACCGCGTAGCAAATCACCTACATACATAATGCTACGATTATCCAAACCACCATTATCCTCAAAGCTGCGCTTAAGTGTATAGATATCAAGCAATGCCTGTGTTGGGTGCTGATCTTTACCTGAGCCAGCATTGATGATTGGCAAAGGGCGCTCTGAATTAGACAAAGTCCAAGCCATATGCTCTGCTAAGCCCTTTTCTTGAGTACGCATGATAATCAAATCAAAATAAGAACTGAATGTACGGATAGAATCCTCTTTTGATTCGCCCTTAAATTCAGATGATGTAGCAGCATCGCGTACTTCAGCAACCTTAAGTCCTAAAATCTGGCAAGCAGAATAAAAAGACAAGAATGTGCGTGAACTTGGTTGAGAGAAATAAAGCATTGCGCGCTTATGAGACAACAAGCTATTGAGGAAAAGCATACCGTCGCGCTTCTTTGCAATCTTGCGAATCTTAGTTGCCAAATCGCATAGGCGATCCAATGTCTCGCGATCAAATTGCTGTGCAAAAAGAGTATGGGCTGGGAACCCATCCTCTTTCTTAAAGCATTCTACCTTAGTAGACATTGGCAACTGACTAAATTCTTCCCATGTATAATCTGTTAGTTTCATAATAATTTAGTCCTTTCTCAATGCTTACTTAGTTTCAAATTCGTCTGTATTAGCTAATGCAGAAACAAATAATGCCTTGATTGTATGCATACGATTTTCTGCTTCATCAAATACCTTTGAGTACTTTGACTCAAATACCTCATCTGTAACTTCAAGAGCACCTGTATCCTTTGATGCTGTAGTCTGATCATCATGGAAAGCAGGCAAGCAATGTAAGAAGATAAGCTCACCATCAGCATTACCTGTCTTCATCATCAAATCCATTGTGATTTGATATGGAGCTAGTAGCTTTAGGCGCTCTGCCTTCTTTGCTTCCTCCCCCATAGATACCCAAACATCTGTGTAAAGAGCATTTGCACCAACAACAGCCTCCTCTGGGTTATGCATAACCTCAACTGTAGAGCCATTCTTTGCTGCAATTTTGCGAGCATGCTCAACTAGCTCAGGAAGAGGATTTAGCTCAGGAGGTGTGCAATTAACATAATTTACACCTGCCTTTGCACAGCCTAGCATCAAAGAGTTAGCAACATTATTTCTGCCATCACCAATATAAACAAGCTTCTTTCCCTTTACAGAGCCGAAGCACTGCTTCATTGTCATTAAATCAGCAAGAATCTGAGTTGGATGAAAATCATCTGTCAAACCATTCCATACAGGAATTCCTGAAAATTCGCGTAGTTTTTCCACAGTATCTTGAGCAAAACCACGGAACATAATTCCGTCAAACATGCGTCCTAGTACGCGAGCTGTATCCTTAACAGACTCTTTTGCTCCAAGATGGATATCATTACCATTAAGATATGTAGCGCAGCCACCCTCGTCTTGAGCTGCAATTGTTGCTGAGCAGCGTGTACGAGTAGAGCTCTTTTCAAAGATTAGGGCAAAGTTCTTGCGGCTCAACAAATCACCACGTATACCATTATCACGACGCTCTTTAAGTGCAATAGCAAGATCAATAAGCTCAAGCATTTCCTCATCGGAAAAATCATTTAAAGACATTAGAGAGCGATTTTTTAAAGCTGGATTTAGTTTCATAAAAATTCTTTCATAAAGGTTAATTACAAATATTACTAAAAGTGTACCAAAAAAAATAAAATATTACCACCCTTTTTTATCTAAATTCGGGTGAGAGACACCCGAATTTAGATGAAGCAGCGCTACACGCTATGAAGCGGTGCAAAGCACCATGAAGCATGCCTAAGGCATATGAAGCATTGCTTAGCAATATATGTGGTAAGATTATTATTCAAAACATGTTGTGGGTCAGGGCGACGCCTGACCACCCCGAGATTACATTCAAGTAGCATATAAAAATCATGATATAGCGAGTTTGCACATGGGGAAAAACAAAAAAAAGTGCATGACGAGAACGCCATGCACTTGGTAAAATAAATGCTTCAAGCGGACAAGATTAGTTGCTTAAGCTGTGAATTGGTGCTGGGATGTGTCCACCACGACGAACAAACATCTCATTACCATCCTGACAAACAGGTGCTGTAACTGTGCCACCGCCAAATAGACCACCGAAGTCAAAGGTGTCGCCAACCTTTGCACCTGGTACTGGAATTACACGCACAGCTGTTGTTTTACGATTTGTAACACCAATTGCTGCCTCGTCAAGGATAATGCCTGCAATTGTCTCTGGTGTAGTATCACCAGGCAACATAATCATATCAAGACCTACAGAGCAAACTGCTGTCATAGCCTCAAGCTTCTCAAGTGTCAATGTTCCATCTGTAACTGCCTGAGACAAAGCATGATCCTCCATTACAGGAATAAATGCGCCAGATAAGCCTCCTACTGCTACAGAAGCAAATGAACCACCCTTCTTAACAGCATCATTAAGCATCATAACTGCAGCAGTTGTTCCTGGTGCACCAATCTTGCTTAGGCCCATTGCTTGATATATCTCGCCCACGGAGTCGCCTACCTTTGGTGTAGGAGCAAGAGCTAAATCAACAACGCCAAAACGCACACCAAGGCGTGCTGCTACCTCATGGCCAACAAGCTCACCAACACGTGTAACACGATATGCTGTGTGCTTAGCCTCCTCAGCAATCTCATCAAAGGTTGCATTTGGATTACGTGCAAACAAGCGATCTAATGCACGCTTAACCACACCTGGACCACTTACGCCTACATTGATTACTGTCTCTGGCTCACCAGGTCCAAGCAATGCACCTGCCATGAATGGGTTATCTTCTGGCTGATTTGCAAAAACTACTAGCTTTGCGGCACCAAAACCATTATCTGCTTTTGTTGCTTGTGCGACCTCTACAATCTGCTTTGCTACCAAATAAACAGCATCAACATTGATACCTGCCTTTGTTGTACCAATATTTACAGATGCACACACATGCTTAGTTGCTGGCAATGCAGCAGGAAGAGACTCAATCAGAATGCGCTCTCCTCTTGTCATTCCCTTTTGAACAAGAGCAGTAAAGCCACCTAGAAGATTAATGCCAACTGTCTCGCAAGCACGATCCAGAGCCTTTGCCAACTCAACTGCTGTGGCATGGTCATGGCGCTCAAGAAGAACAGATGCAGGAGAAATAGCAAGACGCTTATTTACAATTTCCACACCATATTGTGCACCTACTTCATCAGCTGTTTTTACAAGCTTTTCTGCATTACGGCAAATGCGCTCATATACAGCCTCTGTCATCTTTTTTGGATCACTGTCAGCACAAACATTCAGGTTTACACCAAGAGTAACTGTTCTTACATCTAAATTCTCTTCGCCAATCATTCTTAATGTGGCAGATAAATCGGAGGTACTTCTCATTTTATATTTTCTCCTTATAAATCATATATTAGCGAGTTAGCAATGCGCTAATTGGACCAACCTCATTGGTTGCTTTAAAAATGTTTTCGTGACGAATACTGCAGCAAACACCATATGGTGACATAATTTCGCGTAGCTCTGCTTGAAGCTTTGCCAAGTTACAATCCTCTGGAATTGTAATCAGACCAATTGTCAGTGCATTATTTTTATCTGTTAAATCGTGACGCCAATCTTCAACATTCACACCATGAGATGCAAATAGTTTTGTGATTAAATGGATTCGGCCTGGTTGATCAGGTCCTGAAACTGCAGCAACATAGTACTTACTATTATCAATCTTATGAGCAGAAGAAACATTCTTTGCATTAGCTGTGGTGATACGTACTGCGTCAGGAGATTCACCAAAGAATTGATTTAACTTTTCTTTAATTGCATCAACAGATACATCATCTTCAAATTCAGCAAGACAATTTAGAGAGAATACACCACCCATAACAATTTGGTGCAAGTCCGTAAGATTTCCACCTAGCTCTGTAACACATCCTGTTACATCGCGAATAATACCAATTCTATCTGGGATTAAAATACTTATAATATATACTTTTTTATCCATTGCCATCTCCTAAATGAACATATATAAAAAGGTTAATTTCCAAGTGTGCTTATTAGAGGTGCTGCCCCTTTATCCTTTGGCTTATTTATAGGATTTCTTTTATTTCCTATATTGCAAAGTTTTCCTGCATCAAATAATATATCAAGAGTTTGTTTTGCTGTATTTTCCCATGTAAAGCGTGCTGCACGCTGCTTTTGTGCTTCAATTTGGGCATCGCGTTGTGAATCATTTTTATTAAGAATCTTATTTATGGCAGCTACCAAATCTTCTGAATCGCCAGCCTTAAAGTATTCAATAGCCTCACCACCAACCTCAGGAATGGATGCATTCTTTGATGCCACAACAGGTACGCCTGCTTGCATTGCCTCTAGCACAGGCAAACCAAATCCCTCATATTTTGAAGGGAAGACAAATGCAGCAGCTCCTTGATACAATGCACGCAAGTCACTCTCTACAACATAGTGTAAACGAATTACACGCTCACGGCAAGATTCTGGTAATGAATCAATCGCAGATTGTACTGCTGCTTCACCAAGACGAGGACGACCCAATATGACTAAATTCATAGTTCCTAAGGAATTTAGTTTACCAAAAGCCTCAACGGCTGTTTCAATGCTTTTATGTGGATAACTATTAGCAATTACTAATAGATATGGATCAGAAGAATGTAATAAAGCAAGCTTACGCTCTTTGATAAAATCTAAATCAAATTGCTCTTTATAATTTTGGGATACTGCAGAAAGTACAACATGTACTCTATCAACCTTTACTTTTGAGTGCTTTACAATCTCTTGGCGAGAAAACTCTGAAATTGTTATGATAGCATCACTCTTGGCAATAGCCTTTGGAGTAAAGGTCTTCATAAAAAACAAACCAGCCTTCGTAAAATCCTCTGGGTGAGAAACATATTGCATGTCATGAATTGTTGTTACATATGGACACACATGCTTTAACAAAGGACATACATTACCTGGATTCCAAAGCACATCCAAATTTTGAGCAGCCACAACTTTTGGCAAAACAAATTGCTCATGCATAATGCGTTTTAGACGTGAAGTTGCTTTAACCTTAGTATCTATAATTGATACATTTGAAAATTCTGCCAACTCGCGAGCAAACAAATTGCGATTTTCTTCATTGGCAAAAATAACAAGCTCATGCTCTGGTGCTAGTTTTGGCAACTCTGCAAGTATTTTTCGCAAATATGTTTCTGTGCCACCGACCTCACCAGGAATCATAAATAAAGCATTAATTCCTATTTTCATGCTTTTGAAGTCTTTCTATGCTTAAACGTCATTATTGTGTACAATAAAACAATAAATTTAATACAAAACCAATGTACCCAAATCCATGGCTTAAAATAGCCTGCTTGGCGAACAGCTGCATCAAATTCTTCCTTAAACTGGCGAGCAAAATTTTGTCCGCTGATTGAATGAGGAGTCCATCTAAAATATGCCTGAACAGCCTTCACCCTTACTGCTGGACCCAAATTCCAAAGACGAAGCAAGAAATCATAATCCCAAGCTGCCTTTAAATCAAGGCGAAGATCTCCAACTTTACGCACTGCAGAGGTCCTGAAAAGAATAGAAGGCTGAGAAATATAATTTAATGTCTGTATCACAACCTTTGAAGAAATTGGGAAGAAGAACTCTTTAAAGCGTGTAATAAATTTACGAATTTCATTACCCTCTGCATTGATAATTGGACAATGTCCAAAGCAAAATGAAGCATTAAGATTTGCATCAAGAACTTTAGCTGCACGCTCCAATGCACCTGCCTCATAGACATCATCTGCATTCAACCAACAAACATAATCACTATTTGACAATGCAAATCCCTGATTGATTGCATCTGCAGGACCTTTATCTCGCTTTGAGATAAATTCTGTATCTTCACACAAATATGGTTTAACAACCTCAGCTGTTTCATCTGTGCTTCCGCCATCCATAATTATATGGCGCACCTTAAAGGTCTCACTACGCTGTGCTGCGACACTCTTGAGGCAAATTTCTATAAACTTTGCAGAGTTATAGCTTGGTGTTATTACGGTAACTTTATACATAAAAAAATCCTATTTCCAATGCTATCTGAGCTATTAAAGCTCCTCTACCTTCAACCCCATTGGTTGATCTATAAAGATTCGTTCATCCATCAGTTTAGGATTTTTGATAATTGGACGAAACTCCATATTTGGAATAATATCGCGCTCAATATCAATTCCTGGTGCGACCTCAATAAGCTCCAAGCCTTCTGTTGTCAGCTTAAATACACAACGCTCTGTAACATATAGAACATTTGCATTTTTCTTTGCTGCAAGCTTTCCATTAAATGTACGCTGCTCAAGATTATTAACAAACTTACGAGCTTTACCCTCTTTAACGACAGACAATTTACCATCGTTAATCTTAATCTCAAGTCCACCAGCTGTAAAGGTTCCCATAAAGACAACCTTCTTAGAGTTTTGGCTGATATTGATAAATCCACCGAAGCCTGGAATCTTTGTTCCAAACTTACTTACATTGATATTACCTTCGCCATCAACTTGAGCCAAACCAAGGAATGCAGCATCAATTCCGCCGCCATCATATAAATCAAACTGATCACCAATTGCGAAGAATGCTTCTGGATTATAAGACACACCAAAATTTAGGCCACCACAAGGAACACCACCGATTACACCTGCCTCTGTTGTAAGAGTAAAGGTTTTGCTTAATCCCTCCTCTGCAGCTACAGAAGCAACTCCCTCAGGGATACCGATACCTAAATTTACAAGAGCATCTGAAGATAGTTCCATAGCAGCTCTACGAGCAATAACCTTACGCTCTGTGAGTGGCATCATTGGAATTTCATTCATTGGCACACGCATATCACCGCAGAATGTAGGGTTAAAATAATCCAAATAGGTCTGGGCATCATCACCACGCTCTTCTGAAATAACAACTGCGTCCACCAAGCATGCTGGCAAGTGAATTTGACGGCCTGTTAACATGCCATTTTCAACAATTTTCTTAACTTGAACGATGACCTTGCCACCAGAATTATGTACAGCTGCAGCAATTGCACGTAGACCATGGTTCAAAGCCTCATGCTCAAGAGATACATTACCATCTGGATCGGCAGTAGTACCACGAACAAGAGCAATATTTAGAGGGAAACGCTTATAAAGCAAATATGGCTGACCTTCAACATCTAACTTCTTAACTAAATCCTCAGTAGAAGAAGCATTCATTTTGCCGCCACCAAAATCAGGATCTGCAAATGTTCCTAAACCAACAGAAGTAAGTGTTCCTGGCTTGCCAGCAGCAATATCACGATATAGCTGAGCCAATACACCTAAAGGAAGATTATAACCTTCAGCCTTATTCTCCACTATAAGCTTTTGAAGAGCAGGAATCATACCAATATGGCCAAAGATTACGCGCTTAACCAAGCCCTCTAAAGCAATGCTATTAACACCGCGCTCATTGCCATCACCTGGTGCAGCAGGAAAAGTATATGTAAGATTACGAGGAGAACCTGTTTCCTTAAATCGTCTAGCTAGTCCACGAAACAATGTTTCTGGAGAACCCGTTCCTGTAAATCCACTTGTAACAATAGTATCGCCATCTTTGATTAAAAGCATGGCGTCTGCAATTGTAAATATTTTGTTTTTCTTGTTAGTTAAAGAAGTAAGCATAAAACCCCTTGAATTTAAAGTATATATTTTACCAAATTATCTCGTTAGTGTCTACCCACATTTTTTACACGATTTTTCGGGAAAATTATGTACACGAATATGCGTACACTGATATGAGGTTTTCAAGAACACGAATCGGCACTAATTGGCACGAATATAGGGGGTTTTCAGGGGTTAGAAATCAGGCAAAAGGTACAAAATTGCTGAATCTTGCACAATTTTATCGTGGTTATGGTGGTTGGCGATGCTTTGCTCTAATCTACATTGAAAACGGAAAGGATTATAGATTTAATTCAAATTAAACAAAAAACTATAAATACCGAATTACAATATTGATAGCAATACCAGCACCTAAAAATGGGAAGTAACCAATTTTGCTAAAAAGAAGCCACCTGTTGCAGCTCCAATTCCAGTTATATTTTGCAGAAGCACATTGGAAATAAATTTACCATATTGAGCATCCATCAAAAATCTTGTGCTTTCAAGTGCAAACGTACTGAATGTGGTAAATGCGCCTAAAAATCCAATAAATAAAATTGGGAAATACTCTTCATAGGAAGCAAATTTACTTTTGCAAAGCACAAAACAAAAGCCAGCTAAAAATGCACCAATAACATTTACCAGGAGCGTACCCCATGGGAAATTAGGGAACAATGCAGACATCCCTTTTACCATTGAGAATCTGGCCAGAGTCCCTACAACTCCAGCTAAACTGATAAGCATAATTATTTTCATAAATCAAATTACTTCTTGAACAATTTCTTTAGTTTAGTCCAAATACTTTCATAAACAATTTCTTCCCATGTAAAATCTTGAAGAAATTGTCCATCTCCACGAAAATAAGATAAAAATGCAGCCTGAATTTTCTCTTTTTCTATAGGTTCTGGTATAGCTTTATAGTTTTTCCCATTAGCACGATATTCTAGGCATCCTACGGCAGTTTGAATAAAATCGTCTCCATTATCTAAAACCACAAATTCAGTTTTACCCATAAACTCGGCTTGGAGTGCTCTAACAATCTCAATCTCACTTGTAATTTCTCTTCCATCTATTTGCATTTATAACTCCTTAGATTGTCGCCACCTACATTATGAATGAATCCTTGAGCTCATTGAATCTCTCAACATAAGTCTTCTATTAAACAAAACTCATGGTCTTATACCAAACAGAAACACCTATAATACAAAACTTCGTTCTTGCAATGCAAATGGTCGGGGTAATGGGATTCGAACCCATGGCCTTTTGGTCCCGAACCAAACGCGCTACCAGACTGCGCTATACCCCGAACATCCTTTCTTCGCAAAATTTATCAGCCTAAATTACAATGACCAACTAATATGTTTGTAATAAAGGCAAATTCTTGATTCTTATGTTATCTACGCTTATTATGAGACTTTTTGCTATGCTTATGCTCAAATTTTGAAGCATATTTGCCCTTTCTGCCATTCTCCTTAAGTTTGCGTCCACCCTTCATACTAGGAGAACGCTCACCCTCTGTAGAAAGAACGGTGCGAGCTTTTGACACATCACCATCTGATACAAGAGCAAAATCAACCTTACGCTCCTCAAAGTTTACCTTAATTGGATATACTTTCAATGAATCGCCAGCTGCAAAAGAAGTTCCTCCACCTACAAGGCATTCACGATTCTTATCATAGCGTAAGAATGAATTTGATAGCAATGATGCATGAATCATGCCACTAATCTGTAAATCTGGCAACTCAACAAATACACCAAACTCTGCCACACGGACAATTATTGCTTCAAATTCATGGCTACCTATCTTATCCTGCTCAACCAATTGCTCAAGATAGCGATACTTCTTTATCTCAATCAAATCACGAGAGGCTTGCTCTGCATTTGCTTCTGTTGTTGTTGATGAAGCAGCTATAGCTATTAGCTCATCCTTGCTTGGCTGGCGCTCTCCAAAGAGCAATGCTGCCAGCTGTCTATGAGAAACTAAGTCCGGATAACGTCGGATTGGCGATGTAAAGTGGCTGTAATAACGCTTTGCCAAGCCAAAATGGCCCTCATTCTCTGCACTATATTCAGCACGCTTCATACTGCGTAATACAAGAGTAGAAACAAAATACTGTAGTGGAGAATTTTCCACTGCCTTAAGCAAACGTACGAGATTACGTGTATCTGTCAAATCTCCAGCCATAATGCCAAGCATTGTCAATGAAGCAGAAAGCTCCTCCAGCTTCTCCTCATCTGGCTTATCGTGGAAACGAGCAATATATGGAAGCTTCTTTGTTGAAAGCTCCATAGCTACTGCTTCATTTGCTGCCACCATTGCCTCCTCTACCAGCTCATGAGCAGGAAAATGTGGTGCAGGCCGTACGCCAACCATCTCATCATTTTCCATCAATATTTCCAGCTCTGGTGCTGAAATATTAAGAGAAAGCTTCTTAAAACGGATTTCTCGAAGTTGCTGAGAAAGTTTATTTATTTCAACAACCAGCCTACGACATTCTGCATCAGCCAAATCACATTGACCATTTGCATCTATCATCTCTTGTGCCTGCTCATAGGTCAAACGCTGCTTTGAACAAATAACAGATTTTGTAAAGCGACGCTTTAACATAATTCCTTCTGAGCTAAAAGTAATAAACACAGAGAATGCCAGTCTGTCCTCATTTGGTACAAGGCTGCAAACACCATTAGAAAGCTGCTCTGGAAGCATTGGTATCACCTGATCCACAAAGTAGACACTTGTTCCGCGTCTGCGTGCCTCTCTATCAAGTGCTGAGCCTGTTGTTACATAATGAGAAACATCAGCAATATGTACGCCAAGCACTCTATTACCCTCTTCATCTATATCAAGAGAAAGAGCATCATCAAAATCCTTTGCTGTGGCAGGGTCTATTGTGAAAATATACTTTTCGCGTAAATCCTCGCGATCTGCAGTATCCTCCAAGCGTGCGGAAACCTCCTCTGCCTCACTGATTACTTGGTCAGGGAAATCACGCTCAAGCGCATATTGCGTCATTACCGCAATTGTATCCAATGAAGGATTACTTGCAGGACCAATCACAGATATAAGCTCTGCATCAGGATTAAAATAAGGATTATCCCATGCTTTAAATCTGACCACAATTCTATCACCTGGCTTTGCATCACCCGCATCATAAAGATTAAAGGTATGCTTATAAGTAGGTGTTATTGGCACTGCTGTCCAAAATGCTCCATTCTGCTCAAGTGTGCAGACGATATTGCGAGAAGCACGCTCTACCACACGAAGGACGCGGCCCGTTGGGCGCTTCACTCCTCTAAAAGGAAGAGCCATTAAAACCTCAACCTTATCGCCAGTAAGTGCTGTTCCAACATCGCGTGCCATAATCATCACATCGTCGCCACCGCAATCCGGAGTCACAAAACCATTACCACTGCGAGTAAGAGAAATTATTCCTGTAAACTCATTTGGCAGAGACGACTTTGCTGGCTGCTGGTCAAGCATAGCACCTCTGCGCCTACCCTGACCTTTAACTGCGCCTTTCATTTTAAATTTACTCATCGTCATGACTCCTCTTTTCTCGGCGCTTTCCCTCAACAACAATAGAGACCTCGCCTTTAATTTTAACGCCTTCAAATTTAGCAATAAGCTCAGAAAGGCTTCCTCGTTCAATGCGTTCATGAAGCTTTGTAAGTTCCATACAAACAGCAGCATTTCTATCACCAAGTGCTTCTAATGCAGCTTTCAATGTAGGGCTCACGCGGAATGGGGACTCAAAAAGAATCATTGTATGAGGAAGCTCTGCTTCGTCTGCAAAGAAGCGATGTAAAGCTCCTGGTTTACGTGGTGGGAAACCTTTAAATGTCCAACTTGAGGTTGGAAGACCAGACATAATAAGAGAAATATTTACAGCACTTGCTCCTGGAATTACTGTCAATTCAAGTCCCTCTGCAACTGCAGAGCGAACAAGACGAAATCCTGGATCACTGATAGCTGGATAGCCTCCGTCTGAGCAAAGAGCGACATCTACTCCGCTCTTTAGCAGACCAATAATTCTGTTTCCTGCGAATTCTTCATTTCCTTCGCGGTATGAAATCATTTCAGGGCGAGGGATTTCAAGTGATGAAAGCAGTTGCCATGTACGGCGTGTATCCTCGCAAGCAATAACTGTAACACTCTTTAATACTTCGATAGCACGAGAAGAAATATCGCCTAAATTTCCAATTGGTGTAGCAACAATATATAGCATAAAAATCCTTAAAATAAATTTAACATAAAGCCTTGCAAAATTATCACTAGTAATTATACCACTTTTATTAAATTAGTTGCAATTACATTTCTAGTACATAATCCTAATAAAGACAGTTAGAAATAAGACAGATATCTAAAAGCACGATGTTTTTTGACAAGAATGTCTTATAGACTAGTTAAGTGTGATGCATAACTGGCACAAGGGCAAACAAGCTCTGTGTAAATATCTTGAAGCACATACCAGGACAAAGCCTGATATGCTACGATATTACTGGGATGAACTAATCAACAACTAACTAGCAAATAAGACTTAGATTGTTAACTCTACTGGAGTTGTATATGCATAGATGCCCATATTCGGATTTGCATCACGATATACACGTAGGTCATTCATTACTTCAACAGCAAGTGCTTCGTCAATTACTGTTACATACATCACATTGTATCCAGGCCAAATGTGATCATTTGTGCGTGGACCTGTGCGATGTCCTTGACCAGAGCATTGCTCAAAACGCGTAAACTCATCAACCTTGTGCGAAAGTAGTAGCTCATTGATATCGTCTGAACCAGACACATCACAAATTATTATTAGCTGCTTTTTCATAAATTATGCCTCCTTCTTTGCTGCACGGCGCTCACGCCAGCCTTCAACAATATAGTACAAGGTTGGAACAATAATCATAGATACAATAGTTGATAAGAGCAAACCACCAACCACAACAATACCTAATGGACGCCAAGTAGCAGATCCATCACCAGTTGATAATGCCATAGGCAGCATACCAAGCAGGGTTGTACAAGTTGTAATCAATACAGGACGCAAACGCTGTCTGCCACTGTCTGTAATTGCTTGACGCAATGGCACGCCTCTGGCACGCAAGATATTGATGTAGTCTACAAGCACAATTGCATTATTAACCACAATACCAACAAGCAAAATCATGCCGATATATGCAGTCATACTTAGTGGTGTACCTGTCAAAAGCAATGCACATACAACACCACTGAATGCAAATGGAACTGAGAACATAATTAGCAATGGGTGAAGCAATGATTCAAATTGAGCTGCCATAACCATGAAAACAAGAATTACACCTAATGTAATCATCATAATCATTGCCTTTTCTGAATCCTCTTGCTCCTCAATCATACCACCATACTCAACATTAACGCCATTTGGCAGCATTACCTCTGCCTTAATGCGCTGCTCCAGCTCTGCCATAACATCACCCTGTGGGCGGTCAATAGTATCAAGTTCAACAGTAATAATGCGCTGTTGATTCTTTCTTGAAATAGTTACTGGACCAGTATCCTCAACTACATCAGCAATAGAATCAAGACGAATGCGTTTGCCATTTGACAAAGGCAATTCTGAGCGGCGAATATCCTCAATTGTATTTCTATTTGCTCGTTCCAAACGCAAATTGATGTCGTACTCATCTTCTCCCTCACGATATTGAGAGCAGTCATCACCTTGGAACAAAGTTGAGATAACAGTTGTAAGTTCATTCATGTAGATACCAATTGCACCAGCTTTTTCACGATCAACCTTGATTGTCAACTCTGGCTTACCCATATCCTGAGAAACACGGATATCGCGTGCACCACGAACAGTTCCTGCAATCTCCTTAATCTGAGCAGCAACTGCTGAAGTTTTATCTAAATCATATCCGTACACATCAATAGTCAGGTTTGCACCACCTCCACGCAAAATACGATTTAAGAAGTTATTTGAGTTTGCATATACCTTCGTAATTTCAGGCCATGCAGACACCTCGCGAGTAATCATATCACCAAACTGTTCTGCGGTCTTTGTGCGATATTTTGCATCTACCAGCTTTAGACGAATGGAACCAATGTGTGAAGCACGATTACCACCAAAGCCACCAGAAGAGCCACCTGTTGACATATTGATAAGCTTAATATTCTCCTCTCCGACAATCTCCTTAATCTTATCAATCATACGATAGCCAGTTTGTGTAGTAATCTCATAGCGAGTACTCAAAGGAAGATGGAATGAAATATTCAATTCGCCAGTATCCTCTGTACCCATAAATTCACTACCAACTATTGTAAACAAGTAAATTGTTAAACCAATAACAAGTGCTGAAACAGCTGTCACAACCCAACGAATGCTTAGAGCCTTATTCAATAGCTTAGAATAACCAATATCCAGATTATTAAACTTCTTATCGCTCCACGCCATAAAGCGTCCATAACGAGAATCCTCTTTAACCTCTCCACGTGCTCGTAGAATACGTGATGCAAGCATTGGGGTAAGCAATAGAGAGCAAAGAACAGAAGCAATAAGAGTTGCTGCAATCAATCCACCAAGCTGTTGCATCATAATACCAGACACACCCTCAACAAAGATTAGAGGCACGAACACAACAATTGTGGTAAGCGTAGATGCAATGATAGCAGTACCAACCTCATCGGCACCAAACATTGCAGCCTCACGTTTACGTACTCCACGCGACATGTGTGAAATAATGTTTTCCAAAACCACAACAGCATTATCAACAACCATACCAATTGCCACAGCCAATGCTGACATACTCATGATATTGATTGTCCATCCCATACCATACATAAATACAAATGCAATAATCAATGAGAATGGAATTGTAAGTGCAATCACTAATGATGTACGCACACTACGTAGGAAGAACAATGTTGTTAGAACAACGAATATACCACCATAAATAACTGTCTCACCTACAGAACGAATTGATTTAACAATCATATCGCTACTATCACTGACAACCTGAATATCATAGTCGGCAGGAAGATTTTCTTTAATCTCCTCTACTCGCTCTAGTACGCGACGGCACACTGCCACAGTATTTTCACCTGAGCGCTTCTGAACATTTACCATCATACCACGCTTGCCATTACGCTCTACTACGCGATTCTCTTCTACAAAGCCATCCTCTACGCGAGCAACATCAGCAAGGCGTACAATGGTATCGCCATCCTTTTTTACAACAACCTGGCCAATTTCCTCTGGCTTTTCAAATTCTGCTGGAACACGAATTGTATAATCAATTGTTCCAATACGAATATTACCAGCTGGCTCTGTTTGGTTATCTGCATCAATTGCCTTAGCAACTTCAATTACAGAAAGGTTATATGCAGAAAGCTTCTCCGGATCAAGATGAACATTGATTTGACGCTGATAGCCACCAAATGTATCTGCGGTACCTACGCCAGGAATACGCTTAATAACGTCAACAATATCGTCATTAACTGTATTCTCCATTTGTTCAATATTTTCAGTGCTTGTGACACTTAAAAACAGAATAGGCATATTAGCCGTATTGAACTTAAACATCACTGGATCATCAGCGTCATCAGGAAGCCTGCGCTTTGCACGCTCAAGAAGATCACGCACATCGTTTGCTGCTTCACCTAGCTCTGTACCCCACTTAAACTTACAAGTAACGCGAGAGGAGCCTTCACTTGTTGTTGAAGTAATTTCATCAAGGTCAGTTACAGAACCAAGAGCACTCTCAACAACACGGGTAATCTGTGTCTCTACATCCTCAGGGCTAGCACCTTCCCATGTTGTAAACACAGAAATTGACGGACTCTCAATTTCTGGCAGCATATCAACTGCCAGTCTTGTATAGGAAATTATACCTAAAATCAATATCGCAAAGAATACCATCAACGTAGTAATCGGTTTCTTTACACCTGTCTCAGAAATTCTCATTTATTACACCTCCATTTGAAGGAATTAAAAGCAAATCAAAGATTATTATTGAACAACCTTAATCTTTACACCATCAGCCAATCTATGCTTACCGTCTACAACAACATCAACACCTTCTGCAATGCCTGATGTAATCTCCATAACATCGTCATAACGAATACCAATAGTAATTGGTGTTAGTTTTGCAGTGCCATTTTCAATTGTGTAAACATAATACTCATTTACAATACGATGTATAGCAGCATAAGGAACAACAATAATATTATCGCGCTGATTTAGGAAAATTTCACCACTGACAAACATACCTGGCTTATATTTACCTTCATTATTTTCCAATGTTGCCTTAACTGTTACTGTGCGTGTTAGCTCATTTGCTACAGGATATGCTTCAGAAACAACAAGCTCAACAGGAGCCTCAGGATATGCATCAACAGTAAGCTTTACTGTGGTGCTACCAACCTTAAGCAGAGGGTAAACTGTTGTTGGAATATCAAAAAGAACGCGAAGTGGATTTGTTTGTGTAATTGTGTAAATTACATCTGAAGAAGAAACCATTGCACCAGGATAAAGCTTCTTTGCAGAGATAGCTGCATCCATAGGAGCATAAAGCTTTGTTTCATCAAAATTCAACTGTGCTGCAGCCAATTCAGCCTTAGCCTTATTTAGATCTGCTTCTGCACAAAGCTTTGCTGACTCTGCCAAATCAACCTCTTGCTGAGTTGCAACAGACTTCTCTAAAAGCTTATTCAAGCGTTCATATTCACGAGTCTTATCCTTAAGTGCTGCCTCAGCATATTGAACAGCTGCCTTTGCTGCTTCAAGCTTTGCCGCATATTCACGAGCATCAAGGGTAGCAATAACATCACCCTTTTTTACCAGAGCACCCTCTTCCAGTTCCTTACCTTCTGCATTTGCTGTAGAAAGTAAGCGACCTGCTACGCGTGGGCTGATATCAACAATTGCTGGTGAAGAAAGAGAGCCTGTTTTCACAATTGTTTGTGCAATAGTGCGGGACTCAGATTTTGCAGTGCGTACAGCAAAAACCTTCTCTGGCTCTTCAGCTGCAGAAAGAACAGCACCTGCAAACAATAGGTTAATTCCTAAGATTTTAGAAAAAGACATTTCAAGTATTTTCATCGTTTTTATTCCTTATAAATTGTAATTGAATTTTAACTAGTATTTTAGATTTAATGATTCTGCATTTATATTGCCAATAGCTAAATTATAATTTAAATGAGCTTGTTTCATTGTGTAAATCGATTTATAGTACCCACCAACGGCCTCTGTCAAGGCTGAGCGAGCATCTAGCACCTCAATCTGTGTGTTTTTACCAACCTTAAAACCTTCCTCGACCATACGAAGAACCTCCTCAGAAAGCGCCTTATTCTTTTTCTGTGACTGATAGTATTGTTCAGCATAGCTCATCTGCATAATTGCATTTGCAGTTTCTGAGAGAACCTTTTTCTCTTGAATACGCAGCTCTGCTTGTGCTTGCTTTTGCTCAGTTCTGGCAATTGTTCTCTTAGCATAATTACTAATATCGTCCAGTCTTAATGTAGCAGAAATGCCTAACTGCCACTCATCCTCCCAATCGCTTGCAGCACCTCTGCTATTCCCATAACCACCGGAAGCATACAAATCAATTTGAGGGCGATTTTCTGCCATTATAATGTTAATATTTTCACGTGCCTTTTCTATATCACACATTGCAATCAATAACTCTATGCGATTATTAAGTGCAAAGGCATTAGCCTTAGACGTATCTATAGGAATCTCATCTATTGCCAGTTCTCCGACAAATGTCACATTACTTGATTCTGAAACACCCATCAAATTATATATAGAAAGCTTTAGCTCACTTAGCTCATTCTCCTCTCGAAGAAGCTCTGCTTTAGAATTCGCAACTTCAACCTCTGCACGAAGAACATCGTATTGTGAGACAGTGCCACCATCAAACTTACTTTTTGTCGTATTATACAAACGTTCAGAGACATCAACAGCACTTTGATATACCTTAACCAGCTCTTGCTTAAGCAATATCTCATAATAAAGAGACGACACGGAATGGAGCACTGAATCTCGCTGTTTCCAAAGGGTAAGACGTGTCTTTTCATACTCATAATTTGCATAACGATATGCAGATGAAATAGCACCTCCACGCCACAATGGTTGGGTAAGCATAAGCTTAATATCATAGCTTTCCTTATCTGAATCATTATATGGAGTAAGAGTATTAGCATCAGCCTTCAAATCAAATTTAGGGAATACGGATTGATATGCCAACCTGATTTCACAGCCTGCCTTATATAATTCTAACTCTTGCTTTATTAACTCAATATTGTATAACAAAGCTATTTTTATACATTCTTCATGAGTAAGTTCACCAAGCAATGGAGTTAATAAAGCACCATTGCCTTTTCTCCTTATTGATGAAGGATCAAATGCACCTTCTGCACCATCTTGTGTACTGCTACTTTTTTCAAGCACCATAGATGAATTCTGCGCACTTAATTCACGAATTCTGGATTCTGCTTTATGTGCATCTTTTGTTAAGTATGGAGTTCTGCATCCAGTAAAATACAACACTCCACACACACATCCTAAAAATATAATTACCCCATTTGCTCTTCTCATTGATAATCCTTTTTAATTTATTAAGTAGGGTACCGCTATAAACGTATCGTCTTATTTTTTTACAAATAGAGTCTTGTAAATTTTCAACAAGTCAGCGGTTGCTGAATCAACTGTTGGAGTTTGATTACGAAACATTGCTTTAGCCATATAGTTATGAGCAATGCCTTCAAATGCAATTGAAAGCTCATCTGCTGTCAAATCACAAACTAACTTCTTTTCTATTGCTTTTTCAAATACAGAAAGCAAACATTCTCTAAATTCAGCAAATGTGTCGCGAATTTGCTGATTCAATTGAGAAAGCTTTGTATTATTAGGCTTTTTCATTGAGCTGATAGAATCGCCATGGCGAACATGGAATGACATGCGTAAGAAATCGCCATATTTAATTGCGTGCACTGCCCATAGTTTTGTGAGAGCCTCAAGAGCTTCAACAGGATTATCCATCAATGGTTGCACCTGAGTCTTAAAATCCTCAACCTGAGTTTTTGCTATACGTAAAACAACATGGCTAAGAAGATCCTCTTTATTCTTATAAAAGGTATAGATACTACCTACAGCAAAATCAGCGCGTTTTGCAATATCCTCAATAGTTGCATCACGATAGCCTTTTTCCAGGAAGCACTCCTCTGCTGCCTGTAAAACCTCATTCATGTGAGCGATGCGCTCGCGCTCGCGTCTTGACAAACTTTTATTTAAATCATCAGCCATAATAACTCCATCTTAAAACAATTTTACTAAACTTCTATTCCTATTTATGAAATCATATTCATTTTACTGAATTTTAGTTCAAATTGCAACACTAAAACAAGAATATATGAACACAAATTCGGACATTTTATACATATGTGCTTTACCTCACATATTGCAACTAGATATCAGTTAATGGGCATAAAACAAAGATGGGCACACCAAATTAACGGCGTGCCCACTCGTACTCAGAAATGGCGACATAGCATCGCATGCGATACTATGCTCTACCCCAAAGCTTAAAACTTAAAGTAGTTCTTTGCATTATTGTAGCTAATATCTGCTACCATGCGTCCAACTAACTCAAAGTCATGAGGAATAATTCCCTTTGCCATATCATTACCAAGAATATTACATAGAATACGGCGGAAATATTCGTGGCGAGTATAGCTCAAGAATGAACGGCTGTCTGTTAACATACCAACAAAGCGACTTAGCATACCAAGCTGAGAAAGAGCCTCAATATGACGAGTCATACCATCCATCTGATCATTGAACCACCAGCCGCTGCCAAACTGCATCTTACTTGGTGTAGGAGCAGACTGGAAATTACCAATCATTGCACCAAGAAGCTCATTATCGCGTGGGTTTAATGTGTAAACGATTGTGCGTGGCAAGCTGTCTTCAAGCTCTAGGCCATCAAGCAACTTTGAAAGACCTTCAGCAATTGGCCAGTCACCAATGCTGTCAAAACCAGTATCAGGACCTAGCTTGCGGAACATCTTTGTATTGTTATTACGCAATGCATTGTAATGGATTTGCCATGTCCAATCAGACTTTGCGTCCATCTTTCCGCATGTGTGAAGCATAAATGACTTAAATTGCAAAACTTCCTTTTCATCACATGCAGTCTTACCACGTGCTTTAGCAAAGATTGCTTTGATTTCGCTCTCTGTATATTTCTCTGCATATACTGTAGATAAGCCATAGTCAGATAGCTTACAACCCATAGAATCAAAGAAATCATGGCGCTTCTGTAATGCGTTAATAAAATCATCAAGTGTGGCAATATCCATACCTGCAGCTGCAGAAAGCTTATCAACCCATACATTCCATGCTTCATTATTCTCAATTTGAAGTCCTTTATCTGGACGCCAAGCAGGAAGCACCTTCACATCAAAGCTCTTATCTGCAGCAATCTGTGCATGATATTCAAGAGAATCTGTTGGATCATCTGTTGTGCAAACAACCTTTACATTGCTCTTCTTCATTAAACCACGAGCAGAAAAATCTGGCTCAGCAAGCTTTGCTGCTGTACGCTCCCAAACCTCCTTTGCTGTCTTGTCAGAAAGAAGCAAATCATTGATATCAAAATAGCGAGCAAGCTCCAAGTGTGACCAATGATACATTGGATTGCGTAGCATATATGGCATTGCACCAGCAAACTTTTCAAACTTCTCCCAATCAGAAGCATCACCAGTACAGAAACGCTCTTCAATACCATTAGAACGCATTGCGCGCCATTTATAGTGGTCACCTCCTAGCCATGGTTGAGCAATATTCTCCCAGCGAATATCATCTGCAACCTCTTTAGGAAACAAATGGCAGTGATAGTCAATAATTGGCTGGTTTTCTGCATACTCATGATATAGAGTGCGAGCTTCAGGTGTTTGTAGAATAAAATCGTCTGTAATTAGTGGTGGTGTATTCATAAAATAATATCCCTTAAAAATTTGTTATTTCATTTGCTTTTGATTATATCAAAATTATCTTTAAAAAGTCTATAAATTAGTTTTGTAATTTTCTGGATTATCATAAAAAAGAAGGACACCGCCGACCAGGCGATCGACGATGTCCAAGGAATAATAACCCAAAAAATTATTTTTAATCTACTGCAAGATATAGCTCATCAGGACTTCTGCCAAGTGATTGTGCAATAGATTCAACCTGACGCTTAACAATTGCATCCTGCTCCATGCGATTCATAATTGTTTTGCAACCATGTAACACTGTAGCATGAGTCTTATCAAAAGAGCGAGAAATCTCTGGCAATGAGCCCTTTGTCAATTTACGACATAAGAACATGGCCATTTGTCTTGGAAGCGCAATATTTTGGCTTCTCTCCTTGCTCATAATATCAGCTACTGTTATATTGAAAAATTCTGCAACAACCTTTTGGATATGACTGAAAGATAAATCTGGTTGAATTTCCTCTTCAAGCATATCTTTAATCAAATTACGTACATCATCAAGTGTTGGCTCTGTACCAATTGTAAATGATTCTGCGAAAATTGTTACACGCTTAAGAGCACCTTCAAGTTGGCGAACATTTGACTTTACATTTTCTGCAATAAATTGAAGAATCTGATCAGAAATTGGCACTCTCAAATCGCTATTGCTTACCTTATAGCGAATGATTGCCAAACGAGTCTCAAAAGCAGGTGATTCAACAGAGGTAATCAAACCAGCTTGGAAGCGAGAAACAAGGCGCTCCTCAAGGCTATGAATTTCCTGTGGAGGGCGATCACTTGTCATTACGATCTGCTTCTTTCTGGCAGTTAAATCGTTAAACATATTGAAGAACTCTTCTTGAAGAGCTGTCTTACCTGCCATAAAGTGAATATCATCGATAAGAAGAATATCAACACTTCTATAGCGCTGACGGAATGACATAGAGCCAACTTGACCCTTTTGAATTGATTCAACAAAATCGTTAAGAAGAGCTTCTGTTGTTGTATAGCAAACAACAAATTTAGGATTTTTCTTAAGAGCCTCATGACCAATAGCTTGCATAAGGTGTGTTTTTCCAAGCCCTGTGTCACCATAAATAAACAATGGATTATATGAGCAGCCAGGATTATCAGAAACTGCACGTGCTGCTGCAGCAGCAAAACTATTGGAAGGACCAACAATAAAATCTTTAAAGCAATAATTCTCATTCAATGGGAATCCAAGTTCTTTTGATTCCTGAGGTTGAGATGAAACTGATGATTGCTGAGGAATTGTTTCTTCTACAAAAATTGGAACTTCTGGTAGTCTTTCCTGTGTTGCAGCCACAGAAAGCTCTACTGTAGAAAACTGATTTCCCAATGCGCGATGCAATGCATCTTCAATAATTCCCAAATAGTTATTAGACACAAAATTCTTTGAGAAATTATTATCTGTTTCTATAGAAACAATTCCATTATCTGATAAACCTAAAAGCTTTAATGGCTCAATATGGCGTTGAAATACATCATCGCCAACCTTTGCTTTTATTTCAAAGCAAGCTAGTTGCCAAAAACCATCTAATTCAGTATTGTTCATAAAATTCCTAAAACACTTATAGTTGCTGAAATATTTTTTCAGCGGTAGCTTATATCTCTTAAAATCAATGTTATAATCTCAAAAATGTGAGTTATTAACAAGAAAAAAGAATTATAAGGATATTTACAGGTTATTAACAAGGTTATTAACAGGTTATTAACAAGACTGCTCTCAAAAAACTAAAATTTAACTCGATTAAGCACAATGAAAATACAACAACTTAAAGGCAAAAAGAAGACCTGCTAAAGCACTAAAAACAAATACTGTGAGAGATATAAAAAAAGTGCCAAAACATACTTAAAACACAAGTTTTTTAGCTTAAAATCAGCACATTTCTATTGAGTATAATTGAAAAATATAGTATACTATATTTTAAATAATTGAGAGATGTTTATTGCTCATTTTTCAGAATGCTTACAAAGGATTTTTTATTATGCTAGGTGCTTTTGCAGGAGATATTATTGGCTCCATTTATGAATTTAACAATATTAAAACTAAAGAATTTCCTCTTTTTAGTAATTCTTGCTTTGCAACAGATGATTCTGTTATGACTGCGGCTGTATGCAATGCTCTTATTGCATACTTGCAATCAGACAAAACAACTGACGTACATATTTTATTATCAAAAGAAATGCGCAGACTTGGAAACATGTTCCCTAATTCCGGTTATGGTGGAAGCTTCCAACAATGGCTTCGCAACCCTCAATGGGGGCCTTACAATAGCTATGGTAATGGTTCTGCTATGCGTGTCAGTGCTGCTGGTTGGTTAGGTAACACAATTGAAGAGGTTACAGAACTTGCAACATACAGTGCAGAAGTTACACACAACCACCCAGAAGGTATCAAAGGAGCTGTAGCAACTGCTGTTTGCATTTTCCTTGCACGCAAAAAACTTCCAAAGGAAGAAATTCGTAAATATATCAACGAACATTTCTATAATCTTGATTTTACGCTTGATGAGATTCGTGACAGTTATATGTTCAACGAAATTTGCCAAGATACTGTGCCACAAGCAATAGAAGCATTTCTTGAAGGAAATGATTTTGAGGATGCAATCCGTAATGCAATCTCTATTGGTGGAGATAGTGATACAATCGCAGCAATAACCGGTGCTGTTGCCTGTGCATATTACGGAATGCCTAATGA
>JAFPBK010000110.1 GCA_017424105.1 Kiritimatiellia bacterium
AATTTTTCCTAAGTTAAAATGTATAACACAAGCAACGATGCACATAGTACTATCGTTGTATTTGTATAAATAATATCATTTTTAATAAGTATGAGTCAATTAAAGAAAAAGAAACGATTAGCAAGATTTATTCATTTTACAAATAAAAAAAAGAGAAGCAATTTCTTGCTCCCCTTTTTTTTATTTATCGGGCATCTGATATTATAAGCGGCAGGTTCTGATATCCATTACCACAATACCCTTTGCTCCAAGCTCAGCCAACTGATCAACAATTGTATTAAGTCCCTTCTTCTTAATCATAGACTTAACAGCAACCCATGCTGGATCTTGTAGTGGAGCAACTGTTGGTGCCTCAATACCAGGTGTGAGAACTGTTGCAGATTCAAGCTTATCCTTCTGAATATCGTACTCAATCATTACATACTCACGAGCAAGAACGATACCATTGATACGCTTCAAGAAACGAACTACCTGCTCGGACTCTGCTGTAGCTGCATCACGTGCAACAACAATTGCCTCAGATGTCATCACAGCATCACCTGTTACCTTAAGACCTGCATCCTTTAATGTTCTGCCAGACTCTACCACATCAGCTACTGCATCTGCAACACCAAGGCGAATTGAAACCTCTACTGCTCCATCAACACGAACAACCTGTGCATTGATTCCGCGAGCCTCTAAATCGCGCTTAACGATATTTGCATATGAGCAAGCAATGCGCTTACCTTCCAGCTTATCTGGTGTAAGATCACTATCATTTGGCACAGCATAGCGGAAGGTTGAGCCACCAAAACCTAAGCCCATAACCTCCAATGCAGGATGCTCTGCATCAAGATTTAAATCGCGACCAGTAATACCAACATCAATAACGCCACGTGATACATAAACTGCAATGTCACGAGGACGTAAAAAGAAAAATTCTACATCGTTCTGCACATCAGTAATGCAAAGTTCCTTGCCATAGCGAGAGCATTTATAACCTGCTTCCTTTGCTATTGCAACTGCTTGCTCTGATAAAGCACCTTTATTTGGTAATGCAATTTTAATCATTTTAATCAGTATCCTAAAATGAATTTTAAATTAGAGATATTTATAAACATCCTCAAGAGAAAGACCACACTTTAGCATCATAACCTGAGCATGGTAAAGAAGCTGAGAAATCTCCTCTGCTGTCTTCTCTTTTCCCTCATACTCGGCAGCAATCCAAACCTCACCTGCCTCCTCGTTTATCTTCTTACCAATGGCATGTACGCCCTTGTTGAATTCAACTACAGTTCCTGAATTTGGATCATTACGCTCAATCTTTTCCTTGAGCTCAGCAAATAACTCTTCAAATGTTTTCATCTTATCTAAATTCTGATTGCTAAAATCTTTAAAAACGAATAGAACGAAAGGCATGGCACCTCTCGTTCTATTTTTCAATGCTATTGCTTAGAATAGACCTTGAGAAGCTTCCTTAATTAGCGCCTTACCAATAACATCGCGCTGAATCTGGTTTGTACCCTCGTAGATCTGTGTAATCTTAGCATCACGCATCATCTTCTCAACTGGATACTCCTTCATATAGCCATAGCCACCAAGTACTTGAACAGCATCTGTTGTTACAGACATTGCCACATCAGAAGCATAGCACTTAGCCATAGCAGAAAGCTTACTTACGTCCTTAGCACCATTGTCAATGTACTGAGCGCAGCGATAAACAAGAGCACGTGCAGACTCAACCTTCATTGCCATATCTGCCATCATGAATAGCAAGCCCTGGTTAGCGCAAATTGGCTTACCAAACTGCTTACGCTCACGTGAGTACTTAATTGCCACATCAAGAGCACCCTGTGCAATACCAAGAGCCTGTGCAGCAACGCTTGGACGAGAAGCATCAAGTGTCTTCATAGCTACGATAAAGCCACGACCCTCACCCATGATTAGATTCTCTTTTGGAATACGGCAATCCTGGAAGATTAGCTCACGTGTGCAAGAAGCACGGATACCCATCTTGTTTTCCTTCTTACCAAAAGTAAAGCCTTCTGTACCCTTCTCTACGATGAAGAAGCTTGCACCACGAGGACCCTTTGTTGGGTCTGTCAATGCACATACTGTGTAAATCTCAGCTTCACCACCATTTGTAATCCACTGCTTTGTACCATTTAGTACATAGTAGTCGCCATCCTTAGTTGCTGTACAACGTACACCAGCAGCATCAGAACCTGCATTTGCCTCTGTTAGAGCAAAAGCAGCAAGTGTGCCATTAGCAATGCGAGGTAGGTAGCGAGCCTTCTGCTCTTCGTTTGCACATAGCAAAATAGGTAGTGTACCTAGGCCTGTACCAAATAGAGATAGAGCAATACCTGCATCATATTTGCAAAGCTCTTCAACAGCAACAACAAGGTCCATTGTTGTACCACCCATACCATCATATTCCTCTGGAATAAAGATACGGAAAAGGTCTGCCTCAGCAAACTTCTTTACGATATCATGTGGGAACTCACCTGTTTCATCGTAGTGTTCACGTACTGGCTTAATATACTTCTCACCAATCTCATGGCAAGTAGCCTTAATTTCAAGCTGTAATTCTGTTAGACCGAATTCGAATGTATTATCCATTGTATCCTCGTTGTTGTTATATGCTCTACATATAATTTTAGCGACTTCAATTAAGATTTATTTGTGCTAAATCGCTTATTTTTATGTATTTCTTCAAAGTGGTGCATCCGAAAGGACTTGAACCTTCACCCCGTTGCCGAGACAAGCACCTGAAGCTTGCGTGTCTGCCATTTCACCACGGATGCAATAAATTCCTTATATAATCGCATATTTACCGATATTTTGTCAATGAAATAGGTTCTTTTTAAGGTATTTAACAACATAAAATTTACAAAAATAAGCTTTGTAGCATGGTTTAACCTTAATTCTGCTATTGCAGACCAAATTTAGATAAAGCTAACACGCTAATCCTAGCAAACGAAATTTGAAGTAAGCTAATGGTTGAATAAGATTTGCCACTATGGCTTCAATCTTTTAGCGCTCTGCTGCAAATTTTATCAGTACACGTGTGCGACCCGATGGAGCCTCTCCACTAATTGCAGGAAAATATTTTGATACATCACCCTTTTTACCATCATTATTCGGTAATTTATCTATGGCAATGTTGTACTTATTGTGCTCAACATCCATATTGAGCTTAACATTAGTGAATCCATGTGGCATTATTGGGCTTGCCTTTGTGAGGGTATATTTATCCTTTAATCGGAAGGTTACATTCAATGGTTTACCTGTATCACCTTCAACTAGCACATA
>JAFPBK010000111.1 GCA_017424105.1 Kiritimatiellia bacterium
AGCATAAGCTTTGGTACGACTCTTGCCATCAATGGTATCGTCACTGTAAGTAAACCACTTGATAAATTGAACCGCATAACGGCTAGGGATATGAGCAACAAGCACAAGAATATCTTGTTGCGAGAAACAATCTGTAAGATACCGTTTGCCATCAGCTGCGGTCATTTTCAGTTGACTACAATTTGTAGCCAACTCAGGATGAGACTTTTTCAGGCGAGTTTTCAGCACGCTCCAATATTTTCTCGGATTTACACTTTCGGTCAAAACTCCGACAATATCCGCAATCGAAAATAACCATTGGTTGGCGGAATCATCCCATGCCGCCCGCACTTCTCGGTCATTAAAAAATCGAATAGAAACTTTTTGATTCATACTTCTACCTCCGACACGTCAAGCTCCCCTGACATCTTTTAACCTCAAATCAGATGGGATTCATATCTCACTTTAAGTCCGAGTATACCATCCTCCCGTCTTATTGGAACCACGATATTCAATCTGTCCATTATCTTTCAAGCGTTTAAGGATTCGTGCAATAGTACGAAGAGAAATAGATGTTGCGATTAAAAGTCCTTCTCGTTTTATTCCAGGATGTTCGCAAATCTCTTTATAAATTCGACAGTCATCATTTATCGTGCCATTTATTGTGCCATTTATTGTGCCATTTATCGTGCCACAATTGTGCTGACCTGTATTTTTTTTCTTAGCTTGTTGTATTTTTGGAGGTTCATTGACCAGATTTGAACGAATAGTAACACGGAATTCTGTCATTTTATTAATATCAAAAATAGGCTCAGGGTTTCCATTTTTTGCCATTTCTTCCTTTACCTTAGCTATTCCACGATTAAATTTATTTACATATCCCATCAATTTCATTGCTTCAGCTAGAAGAGGATTACGATAATCGTTTACAAATGGAAAATTTTGAGGTGTTGCTTGACCATACAATCCACCTGGGTTGGCAATCTCAATTCGATTATCGTATTCATAGAATTTAATTGGTGCATTTCCTATTTGATAATCTCTATGAATAATTGCATTTAATAATAGCTCTCGGATTGACCAATCTGGATAGTCGTAAGCTGTTTGTTCTTGTAATGCAGAAATTTTTTCAGGGTGAGGATGTGCAACACCAACCTTCACGAATGCATTTAATTCTGCAATTGTATTTATTAATGGACCTTGATAGGCATGTTCAGCAAGAATATCGCTCCCGTTATTCGCTCCCTTAAACTTTACATATTGCAAATACGCGGAAGGAATATACAATTCGGGGCGACGTGCAAAAAGAAGTACGCCAAGATTTGTTGGAACTCTAAGTTCACGATTATAAAACCTCAAGGATGCCATCTGTTCTTCTACAGATCTTGAGTCATCTGTTATAATTTCAGCCTGAACTGCTCTTGGTAAGTATTGATTCTGAAACAAACTAATATCTAAATCTTCTAATCTAGCAGTTTGGCATGGCATTTCTTCAAATCGACAACCAAATGACAACCTTCTTTCTTCTAGAATATGAATATCTTCATCTGTTGCCAAAGACTTTCTAGCACCAACACGAACC
Source organism: Kiritimatiellia bacterium (assembly GCA_017424105.1). Taxonomy (GTDB): domain Bacteria; phylum Verrucomicrobiota; class Kiritimatiellia; order RFP12; family UBA3636; genus RGIG990. The sequence continues at coordinate 1,562 of JAFPBK010000111.1, forward strand.
CATGCTTGCCCTTTATAACGAATAGGAGGATAAATTGAAGGGAAAACCTCAATTATCACAACATCTCCCTCTGGAAGATTGAACTGCTCTATTGACATTGCAGGCGGCGGAAGTAATGCACCATCTGTCTTTAAGCCTCTCAAAGCAGTTAATTGTTCGTCTGTGATTCTTTTTCCTGAAATTTTTCCATCATTCTCAACACCAAGTACAATATAACCTGATTTTTTTCTTCCAGACAGATCATTAGCAAATGCACTAATGGCTTGCCCCATCTTTTCTGCTTTATCAAAAGCTCTTGTTCGCTCAATTGTTTCAGACTCTAAATCTGCTAAAAGAGTTTTCAATTGTGTTTCTGTAATCATCATTTCACCTCAAATCAGATGGTATTAAGACTCGCGAATATTAGGGAGCAAAGCGAAAGTCTGCTGCAAACCTATTGGGTTATGCAGCAGACTTTTTATATGGGATTACGCTTCTACTGATGGCTCAGGAGTTACCTCTGCAGCTGGCTCAGCTGCTGGCTCGGCAGTTGGTTGCTCTGTCTCTGCACCATCAGCTGCCTCTGTAGCTGCTTGCTTTTCCTCAGCAAGTGCCTTTTGAAGACGCTCAATTTCTTGTGCTGTCTCTGCAGAGATGATTGTACCAGAGGATACTGCATCATCCTTATCTACATCAACACGAACAACTCTTACACCCATTGTGTTACGTCCGCTAATTGAAACAGTCTGAACATAAGTCATTAGCGAAGTGCCACCACGTGTCATCAATAGAACTGCTGCACCCTTATCAGATGTCTGCTCTGCTGTTGTGGCAGGGTCTGCTGCATCAACTGGCTGTTGTGTCTCATCCTGTGGCTGACACTCAACAAGTGCTGCAAATACAACCTTACCATTACGTGCTGTTGTCTTGATGTCTATTACACCCTTACCACCACGATGCTTTGTTGGATAGCTTGCAATTGGTGTGCGCTTACCATAGCCATTATCTACGATTGTAACAAGATAGAGATTGTCCTCAGAACCTGCTGGTACCTTAACCATTGTACGTAGCTCATCAACAATCAGCTTGCCATTCTCATCTAGCTCTACGGACTCCTCGCCTTCATCTGCAACATCTATTGCTTCTTCTTCAATATTCTTGAATGTTACACCATCCAAGCGAATACCACGAACACCACGAGCTGTTCTGCCCATCTTGCGAACACCCTTTGAAGCAAACTTGATGCACTTACCATTTGCAGAAATAAGCATAATCTTATCTTCATCCTCAACCAAAGTAACTGCTATCAGTTCATCATCATCGTCAATAGAAATTGCATTCAAACCAGAAGCACGAACATTCTTGTATTCAACAAGCAAGGAGCGCTTTACAACACCCTTCTTTGTTGCAAAGAAAACGAACTTTGTCTTCTGTAGATTTTCATCATCAAAATCCTTTACTGGGATGATATCAAGAACACGCTCTGCTGGACGATATGGCAGAGGATTTCCATCCTTATCCTTCTCGCCATCCAAACGCTCTGGGCGTAGTTCAATAAAGTTTTGAACTGGCTTACCCATTGTGTTGCAATCGCTCTCTTGTAGCTCGTAAGCACCCTTTATGAACAAGCGACCATGTGAGGTGAAGAACATCAGTTCATCATGTGCCATACAGTTGTAAACATTTAGGATATAATCCACTGGTGCTTTATCTGCAGACTTACGAAGCTTTGCGCCTGTCTTACCTGTACCGCCGCGATTCTGAATTCTGAAGTCAGCCAATGGTGTTCGCTTAATGTAACCAAGCTTACTGATAGAAATTACAGATGGAATATTTGGAACATAAAGCTTTGGATCAAAACCGCCACCTACTGAACTATATTTATCAATAGCTGTGCGACGCTCATCACCAAACTTCAACTTCATCTCGTCGCAATCTTTCTTGATAATATCAAGGATCTTCTGTGGATCAGCAAGAATATCCTTTAGCTCTTGAATACGAACCAAAAGCTTCTGATATTCTTCCTCAACACGCTCACGAGCTAAGCCTGTTAGCTGGCGAAGCTTCATCTCAAGAATTGAGTTAGATTGAATTTCATCTAAGCCAAAGCGCTCAAAGAATATCTTACGTACTTCCTCATCATCATGTGAAGCGCGGATAATACGAACAATCTCATCCATATTATCAATTGCAATGCGATAGCCCTCTAGGATGTGTGCACGCTCCTGAGCCTTGCGTAGCTCATACTTGCAGCGACGTGTAATAACCTCTTTACGGTGCTCCACAAAGCAATGTAACAACTGCTTAAGATTCATCACCTTTGGTCGGCCATGATCAAGTGCAAGCATAATTGCGCTGAAGCTTGATTGAAGTGGAGTTCTGCTATAGAAGAAGTTCATAATTGCTTCTGGAACAGCATCGCTCTTTAGCTCAATTTCAATGCGAATATCCTCACGTGAAACATCGCGAATTTCCTTTACGCCTTCAAGAACCTTATTATCCTTATCGCGTGCAAGTTCACCCATCTTTTCTACCATGAGAGCTTTGTTTACACCATAAGGAACGCTATCGATAACAATTATTTTTTCACCAGAAGATTGCTTACCTCTCTTCTTTTCCTCAAGGCGATAATTGCCGCGAACATACATTGTTCCGCGTCCCTTCTTGTACATATCTACAATGCCTTTAACACCGCAAATAGTTCCATAAGTTGGGAAGTCCGGACCTTGAACATACTGCATCAATTCATCAATTGTGCAGAATGGGTGATCAATAAGAAGCTTAATAGCATCACATACCTCACTTAGATTGTGAGTAGGGATATTTGTTGACATACCAACAGCAATACCCATAGAACCATTTAGCAATAGGTTAGGAAGCTTTGAAGGAAGAACTGTTGGCTCCTCAAGGGTTTCATCATAGTTTGGAACCATATCAACAGTTTCTTTATCAATATCCTCAAGCATCTCCTCTGCATATCTGCGCATACGAACCTCAGTATAACGCATAGCAGCAGCACCATCACCATCGATTGAGCCAAAGTTACCATGTCCATCAACTAGCATGTAACGCATTGAGAAATCCTGCGCCATACGAACAATTGTCTCATAGATTGCGCTGTCACCATGAGGGTGATACTTACCCATAACATCACCCACAATACGAGCTGCCTTGCGGTGTGGTTTATCGTGATAATTTCCTGTTTCACCCATTGAGTAGATACATCTGCGGTGCACTGGTTTCATACCATCACGTGCATCAGGCAATGCACGGCCAACGATAACTGACATTGAGTAGTCGATGTATGCATTCTTCATCTCCTCCTCAATCTTGATATCATTTAAGCCTGGCTCAAAAGGAGCAGCTGCACCATCATCTACAGCATCTTGAGACACCTCAAGATTTACATTCTCTTGAGCTGCATCCAAAATTTTGTTCTCTTCGTTATTCTCGTTATCCATTTTTAAATCTCCCAAAATCTTTATTAAGCATCAACATCTGCAAGCAATGCATTTTCTTCAATAAACTTACGGCGAGGTCCTACCTCATCACCCATGAGCATAGAGAATATCTTCTCTGACTCCTCTGCATCCTGAAGAACAGCACGCTTCATCTTGCGCTTCTCTGGGTCCATTGTTGTCTCATAGAGCTGATCTGCATCCATTTCACCAAGACCTTTGTAGCGCTGGATTGTCAAGCCCTTCTTACCACGAGTACGTACAATATCAAGAAGCTCAAGCAATGATTTTACTGGATACTTTTGTGCCTTTTCATCACATAGATTACCAAGCTCTGTAACTTCATCACCTAAGAAATCACCAAGCTTAAAGCCATAATTATGAAGTGCAGACATTAGGCGGCGAAGCTCATTTGACTGACGAATCTCTGCTGAATTGTAGTTCGGATTCTCAAGGTCATCAAGCTCTTCAACTGGACACTGAAGCTTCTCTGAAACCTCGCGCTTAAGAGCCATTGCCTCTTCTACTGTAAATACATAATGCTCTACTGGATTTCCATCAACATCTGTAATAACGCGATAGTTAGGGAAATCACCAATCTCTGGCTTACGAGCCTCAAAATAGCGCTTTAGATCAATATTCTGCTTGCGTAGGCGATTGCAGATTGATTCAGCTGCAGCAAGTGTTTCCAATAGGCTAGGCATTGAACTGCTCTCAAGCTTCATTGCTTCATCGCTTGAAACATAAGTAAATTGCTCTGCACCAATTTTGATTAGCTTAGATGTCAGCTCTGCATCACTCTCTACATACTCGCCCTTCTTACCGTGCTTGATTTGATATAGAGGAGGTTGAGCAATATAAACGTGACCATGCTCAATCAATGGGCGCATGCAGCGATAGAAGAATGTCAAAAGAAGTGTGCGGATGTGAGCACCATCCACGTCAGCATCAGTCATGATAACAATCTTGTTATAACGAATCTTGCTTACATCAAAAACGATTTTCTCATTCTTTTGAGTATTCTTTGCGGTTGCTGTTGCATTTGGAGAATTTTCCTCTGACTCAACATCTGCATCGCTTGTATCATTTGTTGCGCCATCACCAATTGCACGATAATCACCAAAGCCACCGCCGATTGCAGAGATAAGACTCTTAATTTCGTTATTCTCAAGCATCTTTTCAATGCTTGCGCGCTCAACGTTAAGCACCTTACCACGCAGAGGAAGAATTGCCTGCTTTGTACGATCGCGGCCCTTCTTTGCTGAACCACCTGCAGAGTCACCCTCCACGATAAACAGCTCACATTCTTCACGCTTCTTACTTGAGCATTCAGCCAGCTTTCCTAAGAAATGAATTCCTGAAGAATTATTTTCCTTTTTGATATTATCAATTGCTGCTGCAACTTTGATACGTGTATCGCGAGCTCTGATTGCCTTTTCAGCCAAAGCCTTAGCAATTGTTGGATTTTCATCCAAATACTTCTTTAGCTCATCACCAGCTACCTGGCTTACAATCTTGCGGCAATCTGAGTTACCAAGCTTTGTTTTTGTCTGACCCTCGAACTGAGGCTCTGGAACCTTAACACTGATTACGCATGTGATACCTTGTGTAAAATCTTCACTTGAAAATTCATACTTCTTGTCCCCAGCTTTTTTATCAAGCTTATTTGCATCAATATACTTTTTGATTTCACGAGAAAGTGCCATTCTCAAGCCTGCGAGGTGAGTACCACCCTCGTGAGTATTGATGTTATTTGCAAAGGTGTAAATTGACTCAGTATCCTTACCTGCAATATACTGCAAAGCAACATCAACTGCAACCATACCAACGCCAGAAGAAGCCTTCTGCTCACCAGTCAAAGAAATAATTGGGCAAAGAGGATTCTTGCCGCTATTTACTGACTCAACAAAGCCAATGATACCATTCTTGTGATAATACTCCTCGTGTCTTCCATCACGCTCATCTGTAAAGCGAATTGTTACACCAGGATTTAAGAATGAAAGCTCCTTTAAGCGCTTAGAAAGAATTTCCCACTTAAAGCTGAAATACTCGCGAGCAGCACCCTCTTCCTCACCTTCCTTGAAAAAGATTTCATTATCCAGCTTAAATGAAATTGTTGTACCTGTGTCATTAGCATCACCAACAATCGCAAAAGGAGAAGTTACCTCACCACGGGAGAAAGCAATACGATGGATTTTACCTTCACGGCGTACCTCTACCTCCATCCACTCAGACAGAGCATTTACGCACTTAACACCTACACCGTGCAAACCACCAGAAACCTTATAACCACCATCGCCAAATTTACCACCTGCATGAAGCTGTGTCAAAACCACCTCAAGGGTTGGCTTCTTCACACCATTTGAAAGCTCCTTCATACCAACAGGGATACCACGACCATTATCCTTAACTGTGCAAGAGCCATCCTTACCCAAAATAATATCGATGTGAGTACAGAAGCCTGCCATTGCCTCGTCAATTGAGTTATCAACTGCCTCGTAAACGCAATGATGATAGCCACGCTCAAAGGTATCGCCGATATACATAGCAGGACGTTTGCGAACTGCCTCCAACCCCTCTAGGACACGAATCTGATCCGTACCATAATCTCCATTAGGCTTATCAATCTTTGATTCAATATCTGGGGCAGCAAGCGCTACCTTCTCATCGCTATTTGTGTCGTCCATTTTTTCTCCTAGTCGTAATTAGCGCAAATTTACGCAAAATTTTCAAAATAAAATCCGTGTAAGAAAAAGCCTTTCTCTAAGGTTTTTTCACTTTTTATATAGTACCAAAAAATCGCGTGCGCGTCAATATATAAATCACGCGCGCGCGAGAAAAATCGTATAAAATTTACTATTTTCAAACACTGCAAAACAGTGGTCAACTTGACTTTATTTTTTTGTTTATATATAATTTTTGCAAACCAATCAAAAAAGGATACTTATGCTAGAAAATATTGAGACATCCAAGCTTAAAAACGGACTTACTGTTATCACATACTCCAGAGACGATGTTGAAAGCGTTTCAACCACATTTTATATAAAGGTAGGCAGCCGCTACGAAACAAAGAACCAAAGCGGTATTTCACACTTTATTGAGCACATGCTTTTCAAAGGCACAAAAAATCGCTCTGCTCGCGACATTGTTAACTCAATTGAAAGCCATGGTGGTGTTATGAACGCTGCCACATCATACTCAAAAACATATTTCTACACTATTACTCCATACGATAAATTTGAGTATGCTATAGACATTCTTTCTGACATCTATCTAAACCCTCTTTTCAAGAAAGAAGACGTAGAAAACGAGAAAAATGTCATCTTGGAGGAGTATTATGGCGATATGGACGATCCAATGTCTGCAGCCTTCGATAATTCAGCTTGTGCACTTTGGCCAAACCATCCATTGGGACAAAAAATCTTAGGCACACCTAAAACAATCACATCAATGACACCTGAGCTTTTAGCAAAGTATCATAAAAAGCATTATATTCCTGCAAATACGGCAGTTGTAGCTGTCGGAAAAATCACCCACCAGCAGGTTGTTGATGAGCTAAACAAGCACTTTAAAGGCAAAAAATTTGCTTCTAACAAATGCTCCACATTTAAGCTGGCAACAACTGATTTACCACTTAACAAAATAGTGGCTGAAGAGCGTGAAATCAAGCAAACTTCAGCAGTAATTAGCTATCGCCACGGGATTGGTGTCACAAATGAAAAGCATGATGCAATTTTGCTTTTGGGATATATTCTTGGCGGCAATATGAGCTCACGCCTGTTCCAGGAAATTCGCGAAAAAAGAGCCCTTTGCTACTCAATCAGCGCAAGCCCAATTTTCTTCTACGAAGCGGGTGCAATGCAAATCATGGTAGGTCTTGATAAAAGCAAGAGCAATAATGGTTTAGTAGCTATTGCAAAGGAATGCAAAAAGCTCGCAAAGAAGAAGGTTTCTGCCGAAGAATTACAGCGTGCTAAGGATTATCTAATAGGCACAACGAGAACAGCCTACGAGTCCACCTCTAGCCAAATGCGTTGGATTACAAGCACTCTTGCACGAGATTCTTATAGAACCCCTACTGAGCGCTGTGAAAGCATCAAAAAGGTCACTGCAGAGGATATTTTAGAGGTAGCAAAGGAAATATTTACAAACGAGAACCTTTCTGTTTCTATCATATATCCAAAAGAAGGCAGCGACACCAATCCAGAAAAGCTTCTTGAGGCTATGCAAAAGTAGGTATCCGTCTTAATTCTGCACGTGGAATAGGCGTGGTGCCTAAAAGTGCGAAAGGAAGGGACGCAGAGAGCGCAAAGGACGCGGAGGTGCGCTGAGCTCGTGTGATGGCTTGCGTGGTGGTTCTGGGTGATACGCCAGCGCTTGTTGTTGGAGGCTAGGGCGACGCCTAGCCGCTCCGAGATAACGCCAACTGCCAATCGCTAGCGTGTACGGCCCACAAGATCAATGAGTATGGGAGCGTACGTAAGCGTGCTAGCTAAAAGTGCGAAGTTTTTGACAGGATTAACAATAATTTTGTTTGGATTTGTGCGGATGTTGTGGCTAGGTGCTGTGTGTGCGTGGTGCATGATTCAAACACTAGCGCTTGTTGTTGGCGAGTTTTGCTCTCGTTGGAGCAACGCCAACTGCCAATCGCTAGTGTGTGTGACACACCAAGATGATGTCTCAGGATTAACGTGTATTGGCTATCGCGGAATTAGTGAATAGTGAATAACGAATAGATTAGGTAAAAATATTTTAGGTGTGTGCATAACTGGGGTGTAGGACGTCCCCGTCTTACAGAATAACTGGGCAGCATGGCGTCCTCGCCTTGCTGAAACTTTAAATAATCTCACCGCATATATTGCGGAGCAATGCTTCATATGCCATAGGCATGCTTCATGGTGCTTACACCGCTTCATAGCGCGGAGCGCTGCTTGATCTAAATTCGGATACGAATTTAGGCTTTTGCGTGTGGAGAGTCGCCTAATTCATTTAAGCGGAGAGTTTCACCGATGCTTTTAACTGAAGCTTCAAGGGCAGCCATTGTTTCTTCAGCATTTTCATCTAGATTTGGCTTATTTGCATATAATTGGTAGCCAGCACGATAGCCCACTGCTGTTGCATTAGGCATAATTACATTTGCTCCTGCAAGTAAGCCACGCTCACGCCCATCAGGAGCGAGAGCCTGCAAGGCTGTCGTAGATGCAATATTTACATCGTGTAAATATAATCGCGTAACAGCAATCATCCTTAAGCCTAAAAGCAGCTGTTGCTGCATATATTCAGCTGTAACAGGTATATTTTCTCCTAACGGAGTATCTTGATGAGGGATATAAGGTCCCATACCAATCATATCTGCATCTACTTGAGCAAAAAATTCAATATCACGAGCTAAATGAGCTAAGGTTTGATTTGGTAATCCAATCATTACTCCAGTTCCAAGCTGATAGCCCAAGCGCTTTAATGTATGTAAACACTCTACCCTACGCTCAAATGAATGGCCTTGGGGATGAAGGCTCTTATAAAGCTCTGGATCACTTGATTCAATACGCAACAGATAACGATGTGCACCTGCCTCGCGCCATAATTTATAAACCTCTTCGGTTTGTTCACCTAGCGAAAGCGTAACACCCAACTCATTACCCCAACGAGACTTAATTTCTCGAAGCACATCCGCTACAAATTCTGTATTAGCGGAATTTTCTAATTCGCCACCTTGAATTACAAGAGAACCATAACCGGCTGAATGAACAAAATCAGCAGTAGCTAAAATCTCTTCTTTTGTAAGACGGAAACGTTTGATTTTCTTATTCCCGGCACGTATTCCACAATAAAAACAATTCTTATTGCAAATATTACTCCACTCAATAAGTCCACGAAGGCTTACACGCCTGCCTATATAGCGTTCTTTTACGCTATATGCAGCTTTAAAAAGCATTTCCATCTCTTCCTTGGAGGAAACAGACAGTAGCTGTTCTAGCTCAACTAAAGAGAGATTATGTGGTTTTTCTTGTGCTTTTTGGAGTAACTCTAACATTTTATATAAAATATGTTCTAAAAATGCCAATACAAACTATTTAGAAATACATTGTCTATATGCCTCATAGGCTGTAATTGCAACAGCATTTGCCAGATTTATACTGCGGGCATGCTCTCCTGGCATAGGTATTTTAAATAGTTTATCCTTATACAACTCATAAAATGGCTTTGGTAAACCATGACCTTCACTACCAAAAAGGAGATATGATTTCTCTGTAAATTTGCAGTCATATAAGGATTTTTCTCCCTTAGTGCTTAGGAAGAAAAGTTCTTCTGGTTTTTCAGAAGCAAGAAAATCTTCCCAAGAATCATGTACTGTAAGCTTCAAATGTTGCCAATAATCAAGCCCTGCACGTGCTACTTGCTTCTCATCCAAATGGAAGCCTAAAGGACGAATTAAATGCAGTTTCCAATCCAGACCTACACATACTCGACCAATTGCACCTGTATTATGTGGAATTTCCGGGTTAATTAAAACGATATTCATAATAAAAAGACATAAAATAAAAAGAGGCGTGATTAAACAACCACGCCTCTCATAAAATTACTTTTCTTATTCAGCAGCTTCTGCTGTATCCTCTAGGGTCATGGTTGTTTGGAAATCCATAGATGCAAGATTTTCCTCTAACCAATTTGCCCAAATGCGAGGAGCAATTTCGCTCTGAAGATTGAAGCGAACCATTGGTTCAATTTGCTTCTTCTCTTCCTCAGAAACAGAAGTTCTGTCAATTACCTTTAAGATAACTGCTGTATTATTAGCAAAGGTGATTGGCTTTGATACAACACCCTTTTCTAGCTTGCTTACTGCAGCAATCATCTGCTTCTCTTCCTCTGTACCATTGATAGCAAGATTGCGAACTGAAGCAGTAATGTTTGTACCTACTGTCAAACCAAATTCCTGTGCAACTGCTTCAAATGTCTTTCCTGCTGTTGTAATTTCATCAACTGCCTTAGACAAATCAGATAGCTTCTCGCTGTAAACATTGAATTGCTTCTCTGCTTGAGCATCCTTTAGAACAGCTGCGCGAACCTCATCAAGTGTTGGGATTGATGATTGCTCATGAGAATTATAAGCGATTACAAAAGACTGAGATTCTGCAAAAATTGGAGCATCTGCATAATTTGTGTGCTCTTCACCATCTACCAAATTGAAAGCAGCATCTACGTATTCATTAGAATTCTTCATAACAACTGGAGCAGGAGCATCTGCTGAGAATAGAGCAGTTGTTACAACTGTATAACCATCAGCTGCTGCAAGTGCTTCCATTGTTAGAGTGCTATTCTCAATTAGTTTATTATTGAAAACATCAGCTGCATCATAAGCTGCTCTTTGAGATTCTTCACGAGCAATATCAGCAATAATTTGCTCTTTAACCTCTTCAAGTGGCTTATATGTATCCTCAGCGCCATTTTCACCTTTTACAAGGTACTTGCTATAATTGTCGTCATAATAGTTCTGAATCTGCTCTTCAGTAACCTTTGACTTATCTACAAACTTTGATGCTTCAAATGCTACCTGACGTACAGAAACGCGTGCTGGCTTGCGATATGCTTCTTGATGTGCATCAAAATAAGCCTTTAGCTCATCATCAGAAACTGTTAGCTCGCTAGCTACAACAGCATTTGAATAAACAGCTGGAGTAAATGTGAAAATATCTGTCATTGCATCTACGCCAAGTTTAACTTCGCTTGCTGGCACAACCATAGTCTGAGAAAGAACATATGAACGTAGCTGATCTAGCTTCATCATTGTACGAACATATTCCTCATACTGAACAAGAGAAAGTCTTAAATAATTTTGAATAATTAGCTGAGCAAACTGCTTATCAAACTGACCTTCGTTATTCTTGAAGCTAGGATCATTCATAATTGCAGCAGCAACATCGTCATTTGAAATAGTGATCTTTAGCTCATCAGCTGTTCTTAAAGCAGCTAGCATTAGCCATGCCTCTTTAGTCTGAGAAGCATCTGCTACAAATCTGCGACCCATATTCTTGTTTAGTTCAGCAATACGGAGAACAGTATTAAACTCCTGCTGATCAACAGCCTTTCCATTTAATGTTCCAATTCCATTATTGCTTGAAGAATCTGCAGAAACCATGCTATCTGTTAGGATAAAAGCACCTGCTACGATAACCGCGAACGCACCCCATAACCACTTGTTACGGATCATATTATTGAATTTAATAATAAACATTGTATTACCTTATTTTAATTTTTATTTAAATTTCTTTTTAAATACGACATCCTACTTGGAGCATCAGTCCTAGTAGGATGTCTGAAATTACCTAGACTCTTTTTACAACTATTAACGGCGACCAACTGGTGTTGGTGATGGCTTTGTTGTTGGTGTAACTGGTTTATCTGGCTTGCCTGGCTTTTGTGGCTTACCAGGAGTTACATCAGCAGGACGTCTTGCTGGACGAAGACCTCTTGGCATTGTTGTAGTTGTAGTAGTAGTTGTTGTAGTAGTTGTTGTTGTAATAATCAACAGACCATCATCTTTTTTCTCAAAGCCAAATACTAGTTCACGAATCTTGTTAAAGATCTCTTTGCATAACTGTGTTTGATAAATGCCAATTACAGCAACTGGTGCATCAACTACATCTTCTGTAAACTCTAAAATGTCTCGTGGAACCTCTGCTTCTGCTGCATCAAGAATTACCTGATTTACATTACCAGCCTTATCTGTTGTGATGACATGAACAGTAGCAAGAATTGCGCGAGCATACTTAATTTGCTCCTCAGGATCTTCAGTTGATTCCATGATTGTTCTAGCCATAGTTTCAATTAAAGAGATTATTTCAAAACGAGAATAATCAACAACTGTTGCGATTGTCATAGAAACCAACTCTGAAACTACTGCAAGCTTTTTATCCGCTGTATTAGCCTCTTCTAGCTGAGTTTTAACAATATTAGCAACAACATCCTCACGAGCACTCTCATCTGCTTCAACTATATTTCTTGACATTGAAACATACTTACCAACTAAATTGACATTATCCTTATTTTCAATTTTTGGAGCTGCCTCTAGTGAACTAAGAGAAACTGTTAACACAGCTAATGCTGATAAAGAAAGTATAATAAACTTCTTCATATAATTTAATTCCTTTCTAAAAATATATTAGAAATCCCAATCTTCACCAAAGAAATCACCACTATCATCACTATCACTGAAGAAGCTTCCTGTATCTTCTGTAGTTTCTGTAGTAGTATCTTCTGTGCTTGAATCAACACTATCACCAAAACCTTCGTCTGAAGTATCACTAATCACTTCATCTGTATTTTCTTCTGTCAAACCACCTTCTGCAACTGCAACAACATCGCCCTTACCTAGAAGAGCCTTAAGAGAAGCAGATGGATTTTCAATATACTCAAAACGCTCAACCTTTCCATCTGGCATTGTTAGCATAACTGCTACTGCAAGCTTCTTCTGAATCTTTGTATACATTCTCCATAGCTTAATAACAGAGCCTTGCTTAAATGCACCTAGGTAAGGTGTGTCCTCGCCACGGTTAATATTTGCAGTAACTTCACCAGACTTTACTGAAATGCTTGTAAATTCTTGGTCACCAGTAATATCAAAAATTGTCTTACGGCGAGTCTTTACAATCTTATACTGTGGTCCTTCAAGATTGATTAAACCAGACTCAATTTTATACATTGACTTAACAATTCCATCAGCATTAACAACTGTGCGAATCTCATTACGATCTACAAGATGATTAGCCTCTGCAAGCTGTGTCTTAATTGCGAATGCATTAAGCTTTGCATCTATTTTTGCATCCTCAGCCTGATCACCTGTCTTTGAAGATGGAAGTGTGATAAATGTAGAAACAACACCTTTCTCCAAACCAACTACAACCTTTGCATCACCAGAATCAACTGTTTTCTTCTCAGTTGTAATAGTTGTATCCATACCTAACTTAATCTGGTAATCATTTGCGAAAATAACCATAACCTCGTTCTTTTGAACGACTTCCTTAGGTAGCTTTGGATTTATTCCGTCAACAATGACCTTTGAACCATATGGATAACGAAAATCTTCCTTAGCTAAAATTGGTGTAGTTTCGCCTGGTCGCAAAATCCAAACATTTCCTGTTACCTTTGCTGTACGAAATAGTGGATCAAAATAATCCGCAGAAAATGCATTTGCACAGCAACATGTAGCTATAGCTAAAGCAACCAATTTTAAACCTTTAATCTTCATAATTATGAGTCTCCAATAAATAAAATAGCTCACAGTTAAATACATCGTATGGGTACAATAAACCCTATTCATAAATAACTAAACTATATGATAGTAATTGTTGGCATCAAAGTCAAACAAAATTGCACTTTCAGAGGGTTTTTAAGGTAGTTTTTTTAGTATTTTTGGCTGAATTTAATAATTAGACCTCATTTCGGTATAATAGCATCAAAAGACAGCCATCCTACTAAAGCAAACATCCCATATTTTAACAATTGTAAATTACAACAAATTTTTCTCAAAAAAGCTTATAACTTTAGCCGAATCCTGTGGTCCATGAGGATGATGCCCTACCCCTTCTTTTGCCTCAACAACAAGAGGGATATCCTTCCCTTCACATCTACGAACCAACTCAATCGCATTTTCTTCATATGGCACACACAAATCTGTTGTGCCATATGCTAAATAAATTGGTTTCTTTGACGCTATCAATAAATCCAACTTATCAATCGGATGCTCACGATATAGTAGTAACTCGCGCTTAGTCATTCCATGAGCACGCTCAAATTCTTGCCACATGGACTCTGTTGTTTCAGGTGCATTACCAAAGCCTCCTGGACAACTCAAAAAATTCATTACTGGAGCATCTAGATATAAACCACGGACTAATTCTGGATACTTTGTTGCTAAAAAGACTGAAATCATCCCACCGCAGCTCATACCAATTGTAATTACACCTGGCTCTAAATCAAATTCTTCAAATGCAAATCTAAGGAATTTGGCTTGGTCGTCTATCTCTGAAGCTGTTCCCCAACGATTTCTGTTTTCGATAAAAAGCAAAGTATAGCCTTGACGGACAAACTCCATTTGCAAGGAAGGGAATGCACCAAAATACTCGGTTTTTAGAATTGCCCGACCATTGCGATTTGCTTCGCCAGGTAAAATAACAATACACTTTTTTCCTAAAAAAGTAAACTCAAGCTGTTCAAATCCTTGATTATCATAACAGACAAGATTTTCTTCTTTTAATGTTTTCATAAATATTTACCTTTATACCTAAAAAACTAATTCATATTATCTATATTCTCAAAAACATTGCCACTCACCTGCAGCCCAGTTTTTACATTTCCGCCTTTTTTCTTAAACGGATATGCTAACCACAACGCTAAGAAAAACAGAATCGGCACATCTATCAAATATCCTTCTCCATATAAAACAAAAAGCACCATGTCTTCTATAAAAGGATCGTTGTGGAAATATTCTCCTGACATATAAAAGCAAACATAATAAAGCAATACCTCAGAGGCAAACACAATAAAAGCAGGAAGAAAGAAACACCTACGGCACCACACCTTCAACTGCTCAAACTTATTAGATAAATCGCCTCTATCACGCAATAGAATTGAAAAAGTAAACAATAGAGAAATTGATAATAGGTTTAAAAAATAATAAATAAATTCATACCAATAATTTTCGTATTCATTGTAATCTACTACAACAAATTGTACAACGCTAGGCAAATAAGAAAGCAAAACACTAAAAATAGCAATTCTCAATAGCACATTTCTTTTTTTGATAAGCAATATAAGAAATAGGAACAAATAAATTCCACCATACGTTGACAAAAAAACAACATCATCCGCAGGCCCATGAACATACGAAAGCCAACCCGCTACAACATAAAATAAAAATTTTGGGAGCATGAAAAATAAGCATGCAAAGGGGAATTTTACTTTATTCATACTTAATTAGGCTATTATATGTTAAAATTCCTATAAAACTTCTTACAACAATGCCGCAAGAGGCAAAACCTCTCGCGGCACTAAATTTGTTAAACAGTAATTTTTATCAACCGAAAAAATTACTTATTGAACAAAGAATAAGCAATTCCCATCTCTAGGCCGCGAAGCTCTGCAATACCGCGCATACGGCCAATGCAGGAGTAGCCTGGATTTGTCTTCTTGTTTAAATCATCAATCATTTGATGACCATGGTCTGGGCGGACAGCAATAGATACGCCACGGCGCTGCTCAACCTCTAGAAGAGCCTTCATTACACCATACATATCAACATCGCCCTCAAGGTGATTTGCCTCATGGAAGTTACCCTCCTCATCGCCCTGAGTGCTGCGAAGATGAACGAAATTAATACGATCACCGAAACGGCGCATCATATCTGGCAAATCATTGTCAGCACGCACACCAAATGAACCAGTGCAGAAGCACAAACCATTTGACTTATTAGGAACAGCATCAATAATTGCTTGGAAATCATCTGCTGTGCTCATAATGCGTGGAAGACCAAGAATTGGGTATGGAGGATCATCAGCATGAATTACTAAGCTTACACCAGCCTCATCAGCAACTGGGCAAATTTCCTTCAAGAATTCAATTAGATTTCCACGTAGTGTATCAGCATCAATATCCTTATAGCGATCTAATGCCTGCTGGAACTGCTCAATTGTAAAGCTTTCCTCAGAACCAGGCAAGCCTGCAATCATATTGCGAACCAATGTATTCTTTTCATCCTCGCTCATAGCATCAAAGCGTGCCTTTGCCTTTGCAATCTCAGCCTCTGTATATGCTGCCTCAGCTCCTGGACGCTTCAAAATAAATAGCTCAAAAGCAACAAATGCTGCCTTTTCAAAGCGAAGTCCCTTAGAACCATCTGGCATTGTGTATGCAAGATCAGTACGAGTCCAGTCCAAAACTGGCATAAAATTATATGTAACAACCTTTACACCACATGCGCCAAGATTACGAAGAGACTGCTTGTAGTTATCAATATAGCGCTGAAATTCGCCTTCGCGTGTCTTAATATGCTCATGTACAGGTACGCTCTCAACTACAGACCAGGTAAGTCCTGCTGCCTCAATAATTTCCTTACGCTTTGTAATTTCCTCAATTGTCCATACCTCACCATTTGGAATATGATGCAATGCATTAACAATACCTGTTACACCTGTCTGCTTAATATCTGCAAGCGTAATAGGATCATTTGGTCCATACCAACGCCATGTCTGTTCACATAAAACTGGTTTCATAAATTTCTCCTTTAACAATATTTCAACAAAGTGATTTTATTAATTTATTTGATATTTTAGCATAATAAGAATATTTCAAGCAAATAAAATTATTTATTAACTAAAATAAAATTGATGTAATTCTCTCTCTGCACACGAATGAGTGCAAGGTTTTCAAGAACACGAATGTTCAGTTTCTTCAAGGACACGAATGTGCAGTTTCTTCAAGAACACGAATGTGCACGAATTCGCACGAATGAGATTGTAGGGGTTGGGGTTAGGAAAAAGTATAATAGCGCAAAACAATTTGTCCCCAAGGTCTCCTGTGTCCCCAGTGTCCCCTAAGCGCTAAAATTTTATATTCGCGTTAGCGCTTTCGTCCGGGACGATTAGACGATTAGACGGTTGTACGACCCAGAGACGATTAGACGATTAGACGTCCACCACCAGACGTTTAGACGAAAAGACGTGAGACTACCTCTCGCGTTGACACGCGCTCTAGGACATGAGACGTGAGACGAGAGACGAGACCCGTCTGACGAGAGACGTTAGACGTTTAGCCACCACGCTTACGTACGCTCCCATACTCATTGATCTTGTGGGCCGTACACGCTAGCGATTGGCAGTTGGCGTTGCTCCAACGAGAGCAAAACTCGCCAACAACAAGCGCTGGCGTATCACCCAGAACCACCACGCAAGCCATCACACGAGCTCAGCGCACCCCAGCGTCCTTTGCGCTCTCTGCGTCCCTACCCTTCGCACTTTTAGCCACCACGCTTTGTGCAAGACGGGACGGCATGTGAGCCTAAATTCGTGTCCGAATTTAGATGAAGCAGCGCAAGCGCTATGAAGCGGTGCAAGCGCTATGAAGCATGCCTTCGGCATATGAAGCATTGCTCCGCAATATATGCGGTGAGATTATTTAAAGTTTCAGCAAG
>JAFPBK010000112.1 GCA_017424105.1 Kiritimatiellia bacterium
GCCCTAGCCTCCAACAACAAGCGCTGGCGTATCACCCAGAACCACCACGCAAGCTATCACACGAGCTCAGCGCACCTCAGCGTCCTTTGCGCTCTCTGCGTCCCTACCCTTCGCACTTTTAGCCACTACGTAGGCTTATTTAAAGTCTGGGAGAGAATTTAAGCTAATCGTCTGCTCAGGAAGTGCCATTGCTGTAGATTGCAACAGAAAATATTCTACTGTTGAGCCATCATGCTTTGTTGTACGCAAAGTGCGTGGTGAACCGTATAAAGTATCGCCAACAATTGGGTGACCAATTGATGCAAGTTGGCAGCGAATCTGATGTGTAACACCTGTATAAATTGTAACCTCAAGGAGCGTCTCGCCCTGACGATATTCAACAGGCTTATAAAAAGTTTCTGCCCACATCAAACGTTCACCATTTGGCTGAGGACCAAACACACAGCGCATACGCCCTCTGAAGGAATTGTGATGTGCCATATTGCCAGATATGCCTCCTGCTGTAGCAACACGACCATGCACCCAAGCATGGTAGGTCTTCTTCACCTTACGCTCTGCAAACAACTTGCGAATTGCTTCATATGTGGCAGAGTCTTTGGCAGCAACAACAAGCCCCGATGTACCTGCATCAATTCGATGCAATAATCCTGCCATCAAAGGATCATCGCCTACCTCTGAAAGCTCTGGACACCTTGCCACAAGAGCATTGGCAAGTGTTCCTACTTCACCTACTGAAATTGGATGACAATCCATTCCTGCAGGCTTATTGCAAGCTACGATTTTTGATGATTCATAAACAATTTTTAGCTCTCCCTCAATAGGAACAACATAGCGATCACTCTGCTCTACCAACTCTTTAATTAAAATTGTTGCGCCGGGCAAAAGCTTCTCGGATTTCTTTACTGGACGTCCATTAACAAGTATCTGCTTAGCAGCAAATGCATCTGCCAGGAAAGAACGCGTTGTGCTTGGAAAGCGATCATTCAAAAATTTGTCAATACGAATTGCTTCTGCAGTATTAGAATCAACAACAATAGAAACATCCCTTAGCATAGCAAGTACTCCTAGCGAATAACTGTTGGGTCCAGGCTGTCGCGCAATGCATCACCAAGCTTGTTAAAGCAAAGAACAAGAAGAAATACCGCCAGAGTAACAAATGTTCCTTCCCACCAACAACCTTGCCATAATTTTACGCGAGCATTGTTAATCATCACACCCCAAGAAGGCTCTCCTTGAGAGCCGATTCCTAAGAAGCTCATAAAAACCTCAGTACCTACTGCTGCAGGAAAACGAATAGAAAATGCAATAATAATCACATGCATCACATTTGGTAAAATATGCCTGAAAATAATTCTTGCGTCACTATAGCCAAGTGCTTGAGCTGCTGCCACATATCCTAAACCACGATGTTTAGATACCTCGCCACGAACTGTGCGATAAACACTTACCCATGTTGTAATGCTTATGCCAATATACACACCTAGCAAGCCTTTACCAACAACTATTGAGATAGCTAAAATAAGCAACAATGCAGGGATTGCTGCAATCGTTGTGGCCAGCCATGTACAAAAAGAATCAACCCAGCCACGATAATAGCCAGCAAGAAGACCCAGCAATGCGCCAAATGGCACTGCTAAAAGCGAGGTCACAATACCTACATGAAAGGCAATGCGTGCACCTTGAATAAGACGCTGAGCAACATCACGTCCTAAATTATCAGAACCTAGCAAAAACGTATGTTGGGTTCCATCAGCAAGAGTAACAACAGATAATGGGGGCAAATATCTTGCCTCCATATTTACTAAATTATAAGTAGCAGTTTCACCATGTGCTTGAAAATATTGATAAGCACACTCTCCGTAAATTGCTGCAATAAAATATATGAAAATTATTGCTATACAACAACGCGTGCTAAATGAAAAGCTCTTAAATAGCTTAGTTACCTTCATTACCTATTGCTTTTACTTCTTTAACAAAATCATCAATAGACTCAAATCTGCGATATACAAAAGCAAATCTGACTGCTGCCACCTCGTCAATGCGCTTCAAATGTTTCATTAAAAGCTTACCAATCTCGTGGCTAGGAATTTCCATATCGTACTTTTCCTCAATAACATCAATTACATTATCAACGAGCTTATCTATCTGCTCCATAGAAATCGGGCGCTTTTGGCAAGCACGCATCACACCTGATAATAGTTTAGGACGACTAAACTCCTCAAGGCGCCCATCGCGCTTAACCACCTGAAGAGATTCGCGAACAATTTCCTCATAGGTTGTAAAGCGGTGTCCGCATTGCAAGCATACGCGTCTGCGGCGTATAGCCACGCCACCACGAACTGTGCGGCTCTCTAACACCTTATCATCATCATTACCACAGGATTTACAACGCATTTATTTCCCCAAATTTGTAATTGAATAATATATAAAAAAGATGAGAGGATTATACCAAAATTTGGCATAATCCTCAAGAAATAGAATTTAAAATCTTTATTTCTTCTTAATAAGCATACCTTACATTGAATATAGGAAGCGCTTAATCTTTAGAGTTGTTGTTTTCTCAAATGGCTCCATACGGAAAGCAAGCTTACGAGGACGCTTATATGTAGATAGCTGGCTAACCATCTTCTGTACCTCTTCACGACACTTTGCGATGATTTCCTCATCTGTGCGAGCCTCAAAGCCATCACGATGTGCAGCAAAGTAATCCAAATTTGGAACAATGATTGCACCAACGCGCTCTGCTGAATCACCCTCCTCTGAGTAACCAACAACAAGAGACTCAAGAATCCATGGGCTGTTGTTAATTGCCAACTCAACTTCCTCTGGATAAATATTCTTACCCTCGCGGTTAACAATCAAGCACTTCTTACGACCTGTAATTGTTACATAGCCATCCTTGTCCTTACGACCCATATCACCTGTCATGAACCACTCACCATCCATACATGCAGCTGTTGCTGCCTCGTTACGGAAGTAACCCTTCATAACAACAGGCCCCCTTACCTGAATCTCACCAACACCTTCCTCATTTGGTTCAAAAATACGGATTTCGCAGTTAGGTAATGCCTTACCTACAGAGCCAATCTTAACTGCATTTTCTGGATTTAGTGCACAAATTGGAGCTGTCTCTGTTAAACCATAACCTTCAAATGAAGAAATACCAAACTTTCTATATGTCTTTAGCATCTCTGGATCAGAAGCTGCACCTCCGCAGATAATCAAACGTAGGCGACCACCTAGACCCTGACGAATCTTCTTACCGATAATCTTGCCTAAACCAAGCTTAAGCATTAGCATTGCTGCCTTGTTCTTCTTTATCTTAGACATGATACCATTTAGAATCTTCTCAGCTAATAGTGGCACTGCAAGAAGAACTGTTGGAGAAACCTCGCGCATATTTTCTGCTACTGTACGTAGATTTTCAACAAAACTAATCTCGCAACGGCAGCAAAGAGGGACTAGGAAGTTTGCTGAGAAAGCAAATGCATGATGCAGAGGAAGCACCATCAAGAAATTATCATGCTCATAAACCTTAAAGAATTGTAAAGCACCATCCTTTAACTGAGCTGTAAAGTTACCATGTGTTAGCATAGCACCCTTTGGACGACCTGTTGTTCCTGATGTATAGATAATTGATGTAACATCTGACTCTACAGGAACGCTACGATCAAAGAATGCATCTGGCTGCATTGCCTTTTCCTGACACTCATCGTTAATGCTTGTAAAATCATGAATACGTACACGACCATCCTTAACATTACCTGCAACAGCACCATCAAGAAGAACCATGTGACGCAAATCTGGTAGTGTATCCATAACAGCATTAAGTGTTGGCCAAATTCTTCCACTTGCAAATATTGTGTGTACCTGAGCATCACGTAGGATATATGATACCTCACCCTCTTGAAGACGAGCATCAATTGGTACGACACGACAGCCTACAGAAGAAAGACCAAGGTATGTAATAAGCCACTCAGGGCGATTTTCCATCATCAAAGCAACAGTTGTACCATGCTTTGCACCAAGCTTATGTGCTACCTCTGAGATTATACGTGAACGCTTATAAACCTCATTGAATGACCAAGAATGCCATGTGCCGTTTGACTTCCATCTAACAAATGTGCGGTTTGAAGCTTGAGCAGCAGCATCAAGAAGTAATGTACGAATAGTTGCCATGATTAAATTCCCTATGTTGTTACGTTGTTTTAAAGCGATTTTCCAATATCACCAAAATTGAAATTCAAATTTTATCACATTTTTTTTGAAAAAATCAACAAACAAATTTGAATTTTAATCCAACACATGTTTAAAATCGTACTTAAAGAGAAGAAAAATTGCACTTTATTCTAAAAACTGTAGTTAAAATAAGCGTAGTGGTTAAAAATGCGACTTTTTTGACAGAATCAACCTACTATTGGCTGCAGCATTTTTCTAGGGTGTATGCCGTCGCGTTTTACATCAAATTCCTACACTTGAACCTTTTTTTTTCTTATGATAGAATATAAATCGTTAAAACTTTAAGGAATAAATATGAAAACCAATTTTTTAAAACAAGCAATCTTAATTTCCACTTTTATTTCATTTTTTGTATGTTCGTCCGACGCTAATGCATGGTCTATATTTGGTAGCGAAAAAAAGAATATGCTTAGACAAGCCAATTCTACATATGATTTAGCTATTCAAGCAAGCCAAGAAGGCAGAGATACTGATGCGATGGTGCTACTCTCCGATGCTCGTGGCCAATATTCTTCTATCCTTAATACATATCCTGAATATGAAACAGAACACGTAACAGAAAGACTTAATTACTGCGCTCAGCAAATGAGAATAATTAAGGAAAAAATTATTTCTGGCGAAGTTCCTGCACCAACTATCATTGAAAAGGAACCTATTCCTACACCAACAACACAAGCAAAAGAGAAAAAAGAAGAGCCTTCAGCAAAAACAATATTCTCTACAGAAGAGATCAAAGACTCTGATTCAGATGATGCTCCTGCACAAAAATTCGTATATTCCTCAAATAACACTCTTGGGAATGCAACCGAAAAAGAGCGCATTGCATTAATCAATAGTATGATTGATTCAAATAAAACAACTGATGCAATTCTATATATTGATGAAATTATTGAGGCAGAAGGAGATAAAACTCCTTTATCAATCCGTTGCTTGTACGTACAAGCTCTAATTTCTGTTGGCAATAAAACACTAGCAACAGCTGAGCTTGATATTTTGAAAAATATCGCACCTAAAGACCCTTCCGTTCGCACCCTTTCAGCAGCTCTAGCAGTAGCAAATGGTGATCCTATGAGCGCTATGATGCAATTAGATAAACTAATTGATGAAAATCCATACTATGCTGAAGCTCGTATCAATTATTCATATATTCTTTTAATGCTCGACCCAACAACATATCGTAAAGCTGCCATCGATAGCTATTTGCTTGCAATTAAGCTCGGCGCAAAAAGAGATAACAATCTAGAGAAAATTCTCAATATTGTTGTAAAGTAAGTCTATTAGGTGAAACTATAAAATTAAGCAAAGCTTTAGAGGTACACAATGCCACCAAAAAGAAAAAAAACAGACTTCGCAGATGCAGAGCAATCAAAAAAGATTCAACCATACAATCCTGAGGCAGAGGCAGCAGTTCTTGGTGCAATTCTTATTGACCCAGAGAGAACACTTGATTTATGCTCTAACGAGGAAATTTCAGAAGACAGCTTCTACATTCATGCTCATAAAACGATATTCAATGTTGCGCGTGATTTATATAACAAAGGTTTGCCAGTAGACCCAGTATCTATTTCTGACGAGCTTCAGCGTACAGGCAAGCTAGATGAAATAGGCGGAATTGCAACACTTGAACGCCTTGCAGAGCGCACTATGTCCGTCGCATATGCAGCTCACTATGTTGAAATTTTGCATGATAATGAGCTATTGCGTCGCATCATTGATGTAGCAATCTCAGCAGAAACAAAATGCTACTCACGAGATCGCAGTACTGACCTGATTTTAAGCGAAACAGAACAAGCAGTTCTTTCTATTTCTGAAAATCAAAAGATTAAAGCACCTACATGGTCTGAATCTGTTGCAACAACATTTGAGCATCTTAACATTTTGATGGCTCACACAGATGGATTGAATGGTTTGTCTACAGGCCTGACTGATCTTGATAATCGCATGCAGGGCTTGCGCCCAGCAGAGATGATTGTGCTTGCAGCACGTCCTTCTATGGGTAAAACATCACTTGCAATGAATATCTGCGAAAATGTTGCTGCTGGCAGAACTACAGATGGCACGCACACAGAACCAAATCCTGTGTTAATTTTCTCTTGCGAAATGTCAACAGAAGCATTGATTACGCGTATGCTCTGCTCCTATGCAAGCGTACCTGCTGTAAGCATTATGAAGGGAACCGGTGACAAGCAGGTTATGACACAGCGCCTGATGCGTGCTGCCGATGATTTAAGCAAGCTTCCAATCTATGTTGACGATACAGGTGGCTTGGATGTAATGGATTTAAGAGCACGTGCTCGCCGTATGCACAAGCGCTATGGAATCAAGCTTATCATGATTGACTACTTGCAGTTGCTCAATAGTAAGGCATACTCCAACCAAGGCCGTCAGCTGGAAACCTCACATATTTCTTCTCAGGTGAAAGCTATGGCTAAGGAACTGAATGTTCCTGTAATTGTTCTTTCTCAGCTATCTCGTAGCCCAGAGCAGCGCGACAAGAGTGGTAAGCCTAAGCTTTCTGACCTTCGTGACTCAGGTGCTATCGAGCAGGATGCTGACGTTGTTATGATGCTACGCCGTCCATGTAAGTACGAAGGCGCGGAGCATTCTGATGATAAGACTCTTGCTATTGTTGATGTTGCTAAAAACCGTAATGGTCCAACAGGTGAAGTTGAACTGAACTTTGAGGACTCATTTACTCGCTTCAGCAATCGTGTGTTTGGCACAAGATCAGACGAGCCATTTAATCCAAACACCAGCATAGAAGACCAACAGGGTTAAACAAGCGAATTTTCCTTTTTGCATATAAACATAATTGAGTTGATTCAGAAATTAAATTTGGAGCTTGCATATATGTTTGCGAAGGTTGCTACAGATGCTGCACTAGACAAAACATTTGATTATATCATCCCGCCTGACTTTGAGAACAAAGTAATGGCAGGTTCAAGAGTTGTTGTGCCATTTGGTAACCGCACCTTGGAAGGCTATGTACTAGGCATCTCCAAAACAACCGACTATAAAGGCAAGCTACGCGAGATTAAAGAAGTAATTGGCGATCGCCCTTGGATGTCAGAGCACATTCTTAAGCTTGTAAGCTGGATGGCGACCTACTATATGGCTCCAATTGAGCTATGTCTTAAAGCAGTTATCCCCGCTCCTATTCGCAATACAAACAAAGGCGATGGCTTTCAAAGTCGCCTTTATATTGAGACACTTATTGACGACGAAGAAGAGCTCAGCCAGATCGCTGATTTAAAACTCACTGAGCGCCAGCTAGCTCTTATGAACGCTCTTTTTGATCAAGGTGCACTTCCAATGGGAGCCTTTGCCACCGAGCAAAAGACAACTCCTGCAACACTACGAAAGCTAGAAGAAAAAGGGCTTGTTAAAATTTTTGAAAAAACAGAGCGCCGCGATCCTCTTGCTGGTAAAAATTTTCTACCTAGCAAACCTCTACCCCTCACTGAGGAACAAGCAAATGCAAAAAAGATTATTTGCGACGCCATTTCTCAAGCCTGCGATTTAGAAAAGCCAGCACCAAAACCAATTCTTCTTTTCGGAGTAACCGCCAGTGGTAAAACTGAAGTATTTCTTCAATCAATTGCTGAAGTACTGGCTGTTGGGAAATCAGCAATTGTCTTAGTTCCCGAAATTTCACTTACACCGCAAACCATCCAACGCTTTGCGTCTCGTTTTGGAAAAATCACGGCTGTTCTCCATAGTAAGCTTTCAGATGGGGAAAGGCATGACGAATGGCATCGCATCTACACTGGCGAAGCACGCGTAGTTGTAGGCCCTCGCTCTGCAGTATTTGCACCAGTTCACAATCTTGGTTTAATTATCGTTGATGAAGAACATGAGCCAAGCTACAAGCAAGAAGAAGCACCACGCTACAATGCACGCGACATTGCTGTAATGCGTGCGAACTATGAGCACGCTGCCACAATTCTTGGATCGGCAACCCCTTCTCTGGAAAGCTGGCACAATTCCAATAATGGCAAATACATCATTGCAAGCATGCCAAATCGCGCATCAAAGCAAATGAGCAAGCCTAACACAATTATTGTGGATATGAGGCTTGAGGCTATGGGTAAGGCTGCTCCTCCTGTATTTTCAAAGGATTTAATTGATGCAATAAAGCGGCGCCTCACCACTGGTGAACAAGTGATGCTATTCTTAAATCGTCGTGGCTATGCACCTCACGTGACTTGCCCTGCATGTGGACACACAGAAGAATGTGAGGACTGTGCCACAGGAATGACATATCATATTGACGACAATAGGCTACGCTGCCACCTTTGCGGCATTGAGCGCAGCTGCCCTAGTGTTTGCCCGCAATGTGGTTGTGAAAACTATAAATTTACAGGTATTGGCACTCAAAGAATTGAAGCCATAGCCAAAAAGCTATTCCCAAGTGCAAAGATTCAAAGAATGGATGCTGATATTACAGCACGCAAACACAGCCACGAAGAAATTCTGGCTCGATTCCGTGCAAGAGAAATAGATATTCTCATTGGCACACAAATGATTACAAAAGGTTTGGACTTTCCTAATGTATCATTAGCAGGAATTTTAAATGCAGACAGTGCTTTGCACATACCTGATTTTCGTGCTGGAGAGCGCACATTCCAGTTAATAGCACAGATGGCTGGGCGCACAGGCCGCGGGCTTCTTCCTGGTGATGTTTACGTGCAAACACAAACCCCAGAAGCCCCAGCAATCAAATTTGCAGCGACCGAGAATTTCAGTGCTTTTGCTGCACAAGAATTAAGCGATCGCAAAGAACTTGATTATCCGCCTTATTCAAAATACATTTGTATTACGCTAAAGGCAGAATCAAATGATGCAGTAAGTGCTTATGCAGATCTTCTTGCACAACAACTGGATAGCATTTCCAATGAGCGCTTTCGTGTGCTTGGTCCGTCCCCTGCTCCACTTGAGCGCATAAAGAAGTATTGGCGCCATCAAATATCAATCTTCACAAACAAAACAAATCTTGTGCTGGCATATTTAAAAGAAGCGCAAAAGACATTACCTCCACCAAATGGTGTTACTATTGCAATAGATATTGATGCAATGAACACAATGTAGTAAAAAAGCAAAAATTGTTTACATAACGAGTAATCATGTGAAACAGATACGAAAAATTACAATTTTTCAAAAAATTTAGATTACTCTAACATTTTGCTTGCTTTTTACTCAAAAAAAGCGCAAAATTTTCGGTTAATTTTCTATATATAAATAGGTATAGTAATTAACACAATTTTGATGCTTTTAAAATAATACAACATTACAAGGATAAAATTATGTCTAAAATATCAAAAATCCAAGCATTCTTTGCTATTGCATTTGCTACAACAGCA
>JAFPBK010000007.1 GCA_017424105.1 Kiritimatiellia bacterium
GAAGCATAATTCCTTACGTGTGTTTGCTGTATCCTCGCGTAATTCAAAATTATTTGAAAGCCAAAGAGAATTAGACATAAGGAGCATATTTGGTTCAGTACGGCTCTGCCACTCTGCATTCTCAAATGTTGCATACAACCCCAATTTATCGCACACATTACATAAATTTATAAAAGCTGCGTGTCTAACCATACTCTTACGTTCTTCATGTGTTGCTTTATGCATAGCAGTTCCACAAAAAGAAACATTCCTCTGTTTTAGGAATGAAACTGCCTTAAGAAGTTCATCCTTAGTCTCGCCATTAGCAGCAATTTCTGCTAAGCTGGAGCAAGCAACATACAAGCTTACTGGTGAAGCAGCAAAATCAATATTCTCATCACTTGTAAGCGTTACATCTGCGAATGAAGCTGGAAATGGTTTTTGAGGAACCAATGGATTGCACTTTTCGACAGCTTGTTCGGCAGACTTCTCTTCTACGGCAGGAACATTCTCAACAACAGATGTTTTTTCTTCATCACATTGCTGAACTTCATCAAAAGAACACCCTGCCACAGCCATAGCTGATACTGCTAAAATACTGGTAAACATATAATTTTTCATTTTACACCCAAAAATCTTTCTTCCCTTTTATAAAAATTTGGTTGAAATGCGCAAACACTTTTTCAATGCGACATTTCAACCAAAGCGTATAAGTTCTTTCCTATAACCTTATAGGATGAACAAAGAATAATCAGCTATAACTAAGGCTTAGATATAGCCGTTTTTCTTATACCAATCGTAAGCTAGCTTCAAGCCCTCATCCAAGCCAACTTTTGGCTCATAATCAAGCTCTTTCTTTGCCTTTGAAATGTCAAAGCCACGATTCTGACGATACCAGTCAACACGACGTGGGAACAATGGTGGATCGCTCTTTAGGAACAAAATCTTCCACAAACCTGCGACGATGAAAGATAGCCAGTACATTGGATAGAATGGCAAGCAAATCATCTTGCACTTGAAGCCAGGATTCTCTGCTGCATAAATATCAGCAATCTTCTGAACAATATCTCTGATATAGAAATATTCATTATCAGCGATAATGTAAGTCTGACCCTTAGATGCAGGATGGCTCATTGTTTGAGTAAATGCATCACAGAAGTTCTCTACATAAACTGGATGATAGAATGCCTTGCCCTTACCAAAGAATGGGAACCATCCCTTCTTTACTTGCTTATAAATCATAAGGAAGCGAGCTGGGTCACCTGGTCCATAAAGTGCTGTTGGACGTAGGATAGTTACATCAAAATCAGGATTTGTCTTTAGGAACTCAGCAATAACCTTCTCACCCTCGTGCTTTGTATACTGATAGTAGTCCTCTGGCTTAATAGGAGATTCCTCGCTGCCTGGGCGTGGAGGGTTCTCTGATAGAGAAGCAATATCACCATGAACACCCTGAGTTGAGCAATAAATCAGTTTCTTAACACCCTCTTCCTTACAGATGTTTAGAAGAGTCTTCATTGCATGAATATTTGTGTCATCATAAACCTGCTTTGACACATTGATCTTACGGAATGCAGCAGCCAAATGATATACTGCATCGCAACCAGACACAGCCTTACGAAGTACCTCTGCATCTGTAACAGAACCAATAATAACCTCTGCGCCGAGCTCCTTAAGCTCGTTAAGCATGATACCCTCTTGGTTATCAAGAACGATTGTTTGATGTCCTTCCTTAAGAACATGTTTAACTAGATGGCTTCCTGTGAAGCCTGTACCACCGGTAACTAGAATTTTCATTATATTCTTTCTCCTTAAAATAAAGTATCTAAATTATTTCTTTTCTTCCATACGAATGATAACTGGAGTTCCCCACAATGCTGTAAAACCAACACAACGACAGCATGCTTCAAGAAAAACAGAAATTGGTTTACATTTCAATGCACGATGAACAACCATTGGAAGGAAGAATTGTCCATATTTACCTGTCTTTACAAAGCCAGCATCAGCAAAGCCATCCTTTACCTGTTTATGCTTAAATAAAGTCCAAGTACGTGTATTCTTTTCATACTTTTTCTTTGCATTGAAAAGTGCTGGTGCAATAGCATTAAGGCTTTGTGAAGTTGGGTAATCAGTAATTACCACACCACGAGAAACGCGGCACATCTCCTTAATCAGCTGAGGCCATGCTTCACAATGAGTAAGCATACGCACAGCAACTACAACATCAAAGCTCTTATCTGCATAAGGCAACTCAACGACATTTCCTACCTCAAAGCCACATTTACCCTCATCTACAAGAGGCTTAATGCGATGTAAGCAGCTGCGTGCACTGCCAATCACATGCACCTTATAGCCGGCTTCTGCAAGAGGATATGCCAACTGGCCATGTCCGCCACCAACATCAAGAATGGTAGCACCTGGCTTAGCAACCTTACTTAAAAGCTTTAACACGCCCTTTTCTTGCACTTTAAGCATCCAAGCGCCAGTAGCGCCCTTAAAGCGAGTAGCATAATCGTCATTTGAGGTTTCGATATCTGCTGTCTCTGGGAAAGGCGAAAAAGTATCGTTTTCTAAATCAATTTTATTTTCTTCACTCATGCCTTATATTATACCTTATTATGTGCCGTAAAATCAACCTTAAACCGGCAATAATCAGGTAATAGTGGATAACGAATAGATAGTAGTGAATAGATAAGGTAAAAGATAATAAATAAAAAAGTCTTATCGTCTATTGGCCTTATGAATTAAGAGTTTTCACGCAATGCGTGCGTGCAAAGCACGCCAAAGTCTTTGGCGAGTACGCCACGCCTAAGCTAGCGCTTGGCTCGCACGTTTAGCCACCACGCAAGCCCAGCGCACCTCCGCGTCCTTTGCGCCATCCACGAGCAATCTTTTCAAATATCCACATTAAAAGTAAACAAACAATTAAACCAAATAAAAGCGTGATAAGCGTGATGGGTATTGGGAACCACGAAAGGCACGAAATGCACGAAAGGAATTAGGAAAAGAAACAATAATGAATATTTACTTTTTTCGTGTGTTTCGTGGTTAAATCATTCATAAAGGTATTAGGAACCACGAAAGGCACGAAATGCACGAAAGGGATAAGAACTACAAACAATAGTAAATATTTTCATTTTTGTGTGTTTCGTGTGTTTCGTGGTTAAATCATTCAAATATAAATGCTCGAATGATGGATATTAGGAACCACGAAAAGCACGAAATACACGAAAGTGATAGGTATAGGAATAGGAAACAATAGTGAATATTTACTTTTTCGTGTGTTTCGTGTGTTTCGTGTGTTTCGTGGTTCTTTTCTTCGCACTTTTAGCCACCACGCTCGCCATCACGCTAGCCACCACGCTAGTCGCTGCACTCTCGTTACTGTGCACGGTTGAAATTTTTGCTTGATTTTTCAAACGAATTAGTATAGGATACGCCCGCATTCAAAGAGGTTAAGTATAATTTGTATGCAAGGAAAGGTTATTAAAAGATGAATGCATGCGTAAAAAAGACAACACGTACAAGAAAAAGTACAACTGATGTTGTTGTAAAGGCTGAGCCAAAGAAGAAACGCGTTGTGCTTTCTGTTAAGGCAGAGCCTGGCAGCACAGTATATGTAGCTGGCTCTTTCAACGATTGGAATCCAACAGAGAAAAAGCTTGTTGATAAAAAAGGTGATGGTATCTATACCGCAACAATAATCCTGCCACCAGGAATTTATGAATATAAATTTGTTATCAATGGTGTATGGACACTTGACCCAGATCCAGACCGTGATTGGACACAGAATGGTCTAGGCACACTTAACAGCGTTCTACGCGTTGGCTAATATTAAATTCGGCAGTTGACAATCAGTTGACTGCCGAATTTGTTTTTACACCCATTCTGTGCAGTACATCCCCACCCTGTTATTAGATGAAGCAGCGCAAGCGCTATGAAGCGGTGCAAAGCACCATGAAGCATGCCTACGGCATATGAAGCATTGCGAAGCAATATATACGGTGGAATTTATTATTTTAAATTTCAGCAAGGCGGGGACAATAGCCTAAATTCATGTCCGAATTTAGATGAAGCAGCGCAAGCGCTATGAAGCAGCGCAAGCGCTATGAAGCGGTGCAAGCACTATGAAGCATGCCTACGGCATATGAAGCATTGCGAAGCAATATATGAGGTGAGATTTAAATTTGAATTTCATCAAAATACATGGGACATAGGGGACATTGACGCCGAGAGAGCAAGACTTTCTAGCGTTTAAACAATTCTGTCCCCAAGGTCTCCTAAGCGCTAAAAATTTTATCTTCGAGCTTTCGCTTCCATCCGGGACGATTAGACGATTGTACGACCCAAAGACGATGAGACGCTTAGACGACCACCGCCAGACGATTAGACGTTGAGACGTGAGACTCCCTCCCGCGTTGACACGCGCTCTGGGACATGAGACGTGAGACGAGAGACGAGACCCGTCTGAC
>JAFPBK010000113.1 GCA_017424105.1 Kiritimatiellia bacterium
AGTTGAAGACAGAGATTTAGGATAATAGTGCCAATTTATATTATGAAAACCGCATATCTAAAACTATTTCGTTTGCCAAATCTTCCTACTGCACCTGGAGATGCATTAGCTGGAGCAGCATTTGCTCTATGCTTTGCATTAAATAAGGGTGTTATAAAATTTGCTGATGTTAGTAGCTCATGGCTAAGTATTACAATTATAGCATCAGCTTTGGCTGCGTTGTTTTTGTATATGTACGGACTCGCAGATAACGATATAGTCGGGGTGAATGAAGATATTGCCAATAATTCGCCTCGGCCAATTGTTCTTGGAGAGCTAACACTCAATCAAGCAAAGATTGCTCGTGCAATTTGTCTTGTTCTTGCTTGCGGAATCGGTTTGGTTACAAAATTATCACTAGAGTGGTTTATTGGTGCTGTTGGTATTGTTGCTTGCGTCTGGTTCTATAATCGCTTTAAAAACAAATGTAAACTAATTGGTCTTTTGTCAATGGGACTATGCCGCAGTATGAGTTTGTTGGCTGGAGCTCTTGCTATGTATGGTGCATTCCGTTGTGAAGGAATGGGTTTTTCATTCCCATACGAAATAATATATCTAATGCTTGGTTGGACAGGGTATATTGCTTCTGTTACATATTTGGCTTATGATGAGCATAATGCAAAAGTAGGGCTAGGTTTTCATTATTACTTGTTAGGAATTGTCAGCCTTATACCTATTTTTGGAGTGCTGGCATTTCCTCCTGTATTTAGGTTGCTGCCAATAATTGTTTGTGCATTTATGTTTGTCCGTTGGATTATTGTTCTTGCTCCACTTAAAAAAGAGCATACACCAACAGACCGACGTAAGGCGGTCGGTCAAACTATTTCTGCATTGATTTATTTGCAGTTAGGGTTTGCTTTAATGCCTCAATTACCTGTGTTTTATGTGCCGATGTTAATATGTTTTGCTGCTGCATATGTAATTAAAGCTAGCAAAGCACGTACAATCTCAGGCTCATAACGACATCCTGTATCTTTTCCGTACTTTTAGGCGTAGTACATACAACCGTTTTTAACTTAAACATTCAAATGTTGTCTGTTCAATATTGATTGTTTGTCGGTGTTTATGGTATTATATGCACAAATATTTATAAATATTTGTTCTTATAATTTAACCATGGATGATATTACTATGAAAGAAATCCCTCAAACAGGAAAATTCGGTCACTTTAGCCCTGATGGCTTGGAGTATGTAACAACACGCCCAGATACACCTCGCCCATTCGATAATTTTATTTGGAATAAGTCAATTATCGCTAATATTCAGCAGACTGGCGTTGGTTATACTGACTACCAAATCGGTACAAACGAAATGACCAAGCTTTCTACAGGTATTGGTCGTATCTGCGATTTTGACGTATTTGGTCGCGATACATTTATGAATCGCCTTATCTATATCCGTGATAACGAGACAGGCAAGTTCTGGAATGTAGGCTGGGAGCCAGTTAAGGCAAAGTATGACAAATTTACTTGCCGTCATGGTATTGGCTACACAATTATTGAAAACTCAACAAATGGCGTAGATGCTTCTTATCGCATTTTTGCTCCTCGTGGTGATGAGGCAGCTGAGTATTGGACAATTACTTTGAATACAGCTACTCCTCGCGATTTGACTGTATTTGTTTATACACAGATTTCCTTCAAGTATATGTGGGGCTTTAATTCTTACGGTGATATGTTCTACCGTAATTCTCAGCTAGATGCTGCAAATAACATGATGGTATTTGTTAAGCACCCATTTGTTACACCACACAATTTCCAGACAGGCTTCCTAGCTGCTGACGTAAAGATTGATGGCTTTGATGGCAGCAAGGATTTCTTTGTTGGTCAGTACAATGCTTTGAATGAGCCACGCGCAGTAATCGAGGGCAAGTGCTCAGGTTCTATTGGTAGCTCTGATTCTACAATTGCAGCTGTTCAGTTCAATCTAGGTAAGGTAGAGGGCGAGAAGAAGCTAAATCTTATCTTTGGTGTAACTGATTCTGTTGAGCATGCAGCAGAGCAGAAGACACGCGCATTGGCAAATGTTGAAGCAGCATGGGAAGATATGCTTGCTGAGAAGCGTGAGATGTTTGCTCATAACTCAGTTGAGACTCCTGATGCAATGTTTAACGGAATGTTCAATGCATGGCACAAGCAGCAGGCTCGCTTTGGTGCTGAGTGGTGCCGCTGGGGTTGGATGGGCTATCGCGATATCGTACAGCATGGTATGGGCGTTTCTTCATTCATGCCAGAGCGCTCTCGTGAAATTCTTCTTGAGGCATTCAAGTATCAGTATGAGTCAGGTCTTGCACTACGTGGCTGGAATCCAATTGATACAAAGGAATATTCAGACTCAGCTCTATGGCTAGTATTCTCTTTAACAGCATATTTGCGTGAGACAGGTGATAGCGATTTCTTGAATATCGTTGTTCCATTCTATGACAAGGGCGAGGATACAGTTCTTGGCCATATTCGCCGCGCACTTGACTTCCTAGAGCGCAATAAGGGCGTGCACAAGCTACTTCTAATCAAGTTCGGTGACTGGAATGATTCTCTGACTGGTATTGGTAAGGGCGGTAAGGGTGAGTCTGTATGGCTGTCAATGGCTTATGCAGAGGCACTAAAGCAGATGCAGGAGCTATGCAAGTGGCAGGGTGATGATGCAGCTGTAGCAGATTATGCAGCTCGCTATGATGCTATCAGCGCAGCAATCAATGAGCATGCTTGGGATGGCAATTGGTATGTACGTGGCTTTGATGACGATGGTAATGCAATCGGCTCAAGCAAGTGCAGCGAGGGCTTTATCTATTTGAACGTACAGAGCTGGTCAATGATTAGCGGTGTAGCAAATGAAGAGCGCCGTGCAAAAATCTTTACATCAATTGATGAGAAGCTAAAGACACCTCTTGGCTATCAGCTAATGGCATCTGCATACAAGACATTTGATCCAGTGATCGGCCGTGTTACAGCTATGGAGCCAGGTATCTGTGAGAATGCAACAATCTACTCACATGGTAATTCTTGGATGGTATTGGCATTGCTTCGCAATAACGAGATTGCTCGTGCATGGAAGCTTTACCAGGATGCAACACCTGCATTTGGCGAGGGTGAGCTAAAGGAAAATAATCCACGCTTTGTTTATGGTAACTGCTACTTTGGCCCAGAGCATCGCAACAGCCCATACAAGATGGAGTTTAACTGGATTACAGGCTCAATCTCTTGGTTCTACAACAACTTGCTTGATGAGTTGCTAGGTGTACGCCGTGAGTATACAGGTATTAAGCTTGCTCCACGCATCCCTGCAGAGTGGGATGGCTTCAAGCTAACTCGTATGTTCCGTGGCAAGGTGCTTAACGTAGAGGTTAAGGGCAATGGCTCAACAGTTAAGGCTGTTACTGTTAATGGCGAAGCAATCGAAGGCAACTTTGTTTGCGAGTGCAAGATGACAGCAGAGACCTCTATCGTTGTAGAGATGGCATAAGGTGTCATTCTCTTCAAGATTAGAAAAAAATACAGCAGGCTTTTCGCTTGTTGAGGTAGTGGTAGCATTAGCGCTGTGTGCGCTAGTGCTACCTATTGCTATGTCTCTATTGTCCTCTAATATTGGTCGTGTGAACTATACAGAGGAAAAGCTCCGCAACTCAGTTGTGGCAGCGTGTGCAGTAGAGACTGCAGCAGCCGAGTATTATCTGTCATTAGAAACAGCAATCCCAAAACAATACCAGATTGGGCAAGCACAATCCTTAATTCGCAAGCAAAAGCTTTCCTCAGGCATCCCTTATTTGGAGCACAGCAATAAGCCTGCACCAAATGCCTCAATAACCTCTGTGGCAAAGTATTGTCTGCCACCTGAGATAAATCTCAATTTTCAAGCACAAACCAATTCTGCTTCGCTTTCGTGGCAGGGTGCACTTCCTTCTGCTGACCAGCTAAAGGAGTGTGCTTACAGCTTTGAGGAGTTGAAGCGATGAGCTGGTGCATGAAAATAAAACGAATGCTCAGTAAAAAGCACAGACCCTGCCACAAATCTTGTGCTGGCCTGACACTGATAGAGCTAATCATCGCAATCAGTCTTTCTGCAGTTATCATGACTGCATGTGCTATTTGTGTTTCCACAGTGGTAAAAGGGTGGGGGTATGTACGCCTAAGAGACACATCTGAGTTGGCACAAGCACGCGTTGTTTCTGTACTTCAGCGTGATATTGCTTCTGCAGTACTTTTAAATGAAACGCTTTTTGAAGGCAGCTCTTCAAGCATGAGTTTTTCAAGACTCAGCCAAATTTATTTTGCAGATTATGGTGTGCTAACTATCCCTTGTCATGTAGAATGGTCTCGCAATGCAGCTGGTAATTTAATTCGTAAAGAAACCACAATTACAGATATCCCTTCTCTGAAATATGAGAATGAAATTGATTTTGGTAAATGCACAACCTTTTTGCTTCGTTATGCAGGTGTACCACTAAGTGCAGAAACACCTAAGCCAAATCCGCTTCTTCAAGCACCGCTTAAACCAACCTATGAGTGGCAGAGTGAGTGGCCTCGCCTTCAGTATTACCCAGCAGCAGTTCAAGTGCAGCTGGAGGATTTCCAATTTCTTGCTCGCGTAATGGTTTATAGCGCACCTGATTCTCAAGCTCCAAAGAAGGAGGCAGAGAATGAATAAGCGTAGTGGTTCAATTCTTTTGTATGTGATAATCATTATTGGTGTTGTCGTTGGCTTAGTGTCATTGTGCGTAGGCTATGCATATAACAGGTCTCGTTTGATTGCAGCAGAGGGGGCTCGCTATTCTCTCAGAAATACAGCACTTGATGCTTTATCACAAGTTATGTGGAATATCAATGCAGATACAAATGGCTTTGATTGTGCTGTTGAGGGATCCATTTCCTCACGAATAGTAAATGGGTGCGAGGTTACTATTGAACCAGCAAATGCACGCTTCAATTTTACAAGCTTCCAAGGGAAGCGATTTGTAGAGCTAGTGCCTCTGCTTGTTCCTGAAGATGCAGATGATGCAGATATTGTTGCTCAAGCAATAATTGATGGATGGATAGAAGCTTTGCAGGTGCATGGAGAACGATATACACCTAATGCAATTGAGGAATTTTATGGCTATAAGAGGCTTGGTGATGCATCTCCTTTAATTTTTGAAAGCATCTTCAAATATTTTACTGTTTATAGAATGAAGCGCGAAGATCAGTTGCTGAATTTAAATATGGTGCGATTAGATTTGCTTCCATATCTTGTACTGACAAACAATTCTTTTTCAGATGGTAATGTAAAAGCAATGTTAAATTTGCAAGCACGCCTAAAGCAAATTCGCGAAAAAGAGCTGTTCTTTGTAGGTACAGATGCATTGAGTGCAAAAGCTGTATTAGCAGCATCAAGTCAGTCACAAAACTTTTCGCAATCAGATGCAATGCTATTGATGAGCTTGGCTAATAGTTTTACTGTCAAATCTGAGGATTTTTACATCACTGTCATTGCACGCAATGCAACCTCTAGCCATCGCATTGAGTGTGTGTATGAGCGCGGTACAGGTAAAATCAAAAGGTGGGTAGAGTAGTGATGAAAGCAACGATTCAACTTAAAATTATGGGCTGTCGCTTAAATCACGCAGAGGGTGCATTTATCCAAGGTGCTCTTGAGCGTATAGGCTATTGCTTTGTAACAGACCCTGCCACAACACCAGATTATGCTATAATTCATACCTGCACAATTACTGCTCAGGCACAGCGTGAGGCACAGCGCCTTGTGCGTGGCTATCTTCGTGCAGGAGTGCGTGGAGTAATTGTATCTGGCTGTGCAGCAAGCACAGATAAAACACACGAATTTGAGGCAAATGGTGCAGCTGCAGTTGTTGCTAATTCTCTTGGTGAGGTACGTCATGGCTCTAATGAAGAAGCAAATGCAATTGCAGATCGCATTCTCTATGCTCTTACACATGGTGCCGTAGAGGGCGAATATATGCCAAGCTTTGCCTCTACGCGTGCTTCAATAAAAATTCAGGACGGCTGCAATTTTCGTTGCGCCTATTGCATTGTGCCTGATGCACGAGGCGAGCCACGCAGCCGTGGTGTAGATGACATTCTTGCAGAATGCGATATGCTTCTATCAAAGGGCTTTCGTGAACTCGTTCTTACAGGTGTAAACACAATCTGTTGGCATGCAGACGGATTAAATTTGTGCGGTCTCATTAAGCGTGTTGCAGCAGATAGTCGCGTAGGACGCATACGACTTGGCTCTATTGAGCCTCGCACAACAGAGCGTGAGCTTATAGAGCTGATGGCGGATCCTTCGGCAAAGCTTTGCCAAACACTTCATTATCCACTCCAAAGTGGTTCAAATAATATTCTCAAGCTTATGCGCCGACACTACACACGCGAGCAATATTGTGAGGTGGTTGAGGCAGCATTGGAGACTCTGCCACAAATAGGTTTGGGAAGCGATATTATTACAGGCTTCCCAGGAGAAACAGAGCAGGATTTTGCTGATACAGTTGAGATCGTAGAAAAATTCCCATTTAGCAATTTGCATGTGTTCCCATATAGCGAGCGCCCAGGCACACCTGCGGCCACCCTGCCACATTCTGTGCCTATGGATGTGCGACGCAATCGTGCAAAGCAGCTTATTGCCATAGGCGAGAGAAAGCGTTGCGAATTTGTAACCAACTTTGTTGGTAAGTCAGTTGAGGTGCTTGTTGAGCGCGTTGATGAAAATGGGGTAGGCAGAGGCTGGACAAGCGAATATTTAGAGGTACGAATTTCTGGCTGCTCATCTAATGATGTTGGGCGTCTGATTTCAGTTGTTCCACATGAGGCACAAGCAGATATGCTTTATGCCTCAATCACATCCGGTAATTAAAATAAGGTGAAAATATGGAAAAAATAATTACATACGAAAATCTGAGAAATTTTACTTATTGCAACGATAAACTTTGCAAGGGACCAATTAAGGGAATAGTTGTTGATTTCTTTGGATTGGGCGGTCAGCACATGTTTTCAGAGGATACTTATACAGCACAGCAATATGCAGAGCACAATATAATATTTGTTGTTCCATATAACAATCCATGGGCATGGATGAATAAGCAAGCAGTTACATACACTGATGAAATTCTAGATGTGCTTTTTGAGCAATATAAGCTTCCAGAGACAACACCAGTTGTAGCTTCAGGAGGAAGCATGGGAGGTCAGTCTGCACTTGTTTATACACGTTATGCAAAGCGTACACCTGTGGCATGTGTAGCAAATTGTCCAGTATGCGATATGGTATTTCATTTTACAGAGCGTCCAGATCTTCCACGCACACTTTACAGTGCATTTTTCAATGAAGAAGGCACAATGACAGAGGCATTGGAAAAGCATTCTCCATTGCATCTTGCACCAACAATGCCACGAGTAAAATATCACGTTTATCATTGTGATGAAGATAAGGCAGTTAATATTGATAGCCATTCACGTAAATTTGTTGCAGCAATGACAGAGTTGCAGCAAGATATTTCATTCACAGTTGTTCCAGGCAAGGGGCATTGTGATTTAGGTGATGAGCTATATCAGCAATTTATGAAAAATTGCATTGACGCCTGCGAAAGAAACTAATACCAGTATATAAGTTTATAGACTTCTGGAAATAAGGTACAGGATTTCTGTGTTCAAGTGATTCCTAAAAGTGCGAAGGGTAGGGACGCAGAGAGCGCAAAGGACGCGGAGGTGCGCTGGGCTTGCGTGGTGGCTTGTGTGGTGGTTATGGGTGATACGCCAGCGCTTGTTGTTGGAGGCTAGGGCGACGCCTAGCCGCTCCAAGATAACGCCAACTGCCAATCGCTAGCGTGTACGAACCACAAGATCATTGAGTATGGGAGCGTACGTAGAATTAGTGAATAGATAATAGTGAATAACGAATAGATGAGGTAAAAATATTTAAATGTGTGTGCTTAATTGGGGTGTAGGAC
>JAFPBK010000114.1 GCA_017424105.1 Kiritimatiellia bacterium
CAATCCATTGCCACGCACAATCAATTTTTCCAAAGAATTGCTTACTATTGTTATATTTGAATTAGATGTTACCCACTGAGTATTTATTCCTGAATTAGTTACTATTGATTTTGGTTCTATCCAAGCTTTAAACATCGAATCCATGCCTTTTACAACATAAGCAGGATTTATTACTCCATAATCTGGGTCTATCTCATTACATATAGGTTCACAAAATACATCTATAACTGTTAATGTCGAAGTAGCAAATATCTCAGGATAATCATTTAATCTTGCTATAATTAAATATTCTCCTAATAAATCGCCAGCAGACACATAAATTGTATCATTTTGATAAATATTGTTAGAACCGTTTTTAGAACTATTATATAAATGGAGTTTTGCTCCATCACTATTTTGGGGAGTAATTTCCCAATTTATATCTGTAGTTTTGCTCAAAGAATGAGTTGCTTGTAATTTCACTAAATCATTCTGAGAACGGAGCATAACTATATTTGACTTATCAATACTAAATTCAAAATCTTTTGTGCAGCTGCAGTCTTCATGATAACATTTACCATCAAGCCCTATGCTACACTTATGATAATTTAACCCAATATCAAACCTTCCATAGTCAACTTGATCATCA
Organism: Kiritimatiellia bacterium; assembly: GCA_017424105.1. Classification (GTDB taxonomy): domain Bacteria; phylum Verrucomicrobiota; class Kiritimatiellia; order RFP12; family UBA3636; genus RGIG990. The sequence goes on from JAFPBK010000114.1 coordinate 629, forward strand.
TAGCTAGCTGTACAATAGTAACCTTCGCCAATATTTAACTCATGTGAAACTTTAAATAGATTTCCTGACACATATTCCCAGCCATCTATATATGTTGGCCTTGAAAAATCAATATTTAATTCACTTGGATATACAACAACATCAAAATAAACCTCATCGGAATGAATACAATAATTATTTCCTATTTTGTTGCCATTAACAAAAACTTCATATGTTGGTTGAGTGATTTGTGCCTGAGCATTGGTTGCTTCACCTTCAAAAATATTATCATTATCAATAACTATGATTGGTAAATCTGATATGCCAACATTTCTCATGCTTTGAGTCACATGCAAATGCAAATCTATCGGTTCATGTCCTGTGCTTTGAAGACGGATGTTTACTAGTTCTCCTGGTGGAAGTGTAATTCCCCAAGAATTCGTTTCAGATAAAGGTATCGTTAAATCATTTAGCATTAAGGATGCACTAACACCTGATGGGATAGGTGTATTTAATGATATGACAACAGATGGAGTGTTATCTTTAGACCAAAGAGGATGAGCAGACCATTCGTTAGGATTTGCACCATCTGGAATGCCATCATTATCTTCATCAGCATCTATAGGAGAATATCCATTATATAATTCATATGCATCATTAAGACGATCACCATCTGTGTCTGCATATAAATAATTTGTCTTATAGATACAAATTTCTTCAAAATTACTTAACCCATCATTATCATCGTCATTTTGTTTTAAATCCGATATGTTTTTCCACAATAGTGAAAATCCACTATTCAAAGACTGGATAATTTCACACAAATGAGAAGCTACAATACCACCATTAGGTGATGATTCATATAAGGTTGCACAAGTATGATTTGTTATGCTACATGTATTATTAATTGCAATCTCTTCAGATGTATTACTAGAAATTGAAATACTATAAGTAAAGTTTGTCAGATTTTTAATATATTCAGTAACACGATTATCATAATGAGAAATAATATCTCCATCATTTGTTATTTCTACTTTGAATGATATATTCTCGTTATTTATACGATTTAAAAGAACATCGTGCCATGAAAAAACAGAGTTTCTTTGATTATTTTCACACCAAAGCATTGGTTCTTCTAACCCTTGCCAATTATTTGTTGGAGGAATACCTAGAATCGTATTAAAGACATTAATCATTAAATTTGTACTAAACCCAATAGAACCTTGAGAATATACGCGAGCTGATTGATATAAATTTGTTCCGTATGTAGCAATAGGATTGTTTTGTTCATAGACAAACATATCATCAGATGCTCCATATGTTAACCAATCTTCAAAGGCGGCACCATTTGTAGTAATAGAAAAATTATGTGATTCGTTAGTTATAATTCCTACTAAAACATAGCCAAGACTTTTTTGAGTATTTGAGAAATCGTCTGGGATTGATGCAAATGAACTATTTATACTTGAACTGGATGTTTGCTCTAAACTGGATGTGTTTTCAAACTTGTCGGCATCATCAATTTGTCCTGTGTGCAATTGCCCTAGAGATGCATCAGCACTCATATTGGTGCTTTCACTCACATTATTTACATCATTTGTAGAGCTGCCGTCAGTAGGTTTAGTACCACCATAAATGGTCATAACCAAGAAAAATAATAGAAAAACTATGCGACCAGAGGTGGATTGCTTTTTTAGAAATGCTTTGATTTCATTTAATGGGTTTATGTTCTTACAAGCAAGACCAACCCACACGAAAAGTAGCAACCAAAACAAAATGATTGATATACCTGCATATGCGTTCATTTCCATAGCATCACCTTACGCTGCAAAGGCAAAAAACAAGTATGCCTAATAATATCATTCTAAATGCATCAAATTGCAGGATTACTCGCAATATATGCATTGAAGAAATGAATTGCTGTTGTATACGAATGCCATTAAAATTCATAAAACACCATAGTTTTTTCGTTAAGACAATGTCATTATAGCATACCAACAAAGTAAAAAGATAGTTTTAATAAACAGAAAATACGAACTTTTATTACTATGTAATTTGCAAAAGTAAATGCACCTCTTTTGGTGCATTTAGTTTTGCAATCTACAAGGTAAAAATATAAATAACTTTGGGGTGCAATGCCGTCCCGTCGTGCACAAAACTTTAACATTAGCGCGCTAACGCTTCTGTGCGGGACAATCAGACAATTAGACGATTGAACGACCCAAAGACGTTAGACGCTTAGACGACCACTTAAATCTAGTGAATAGTGATTAGTGAATAACGAATAGGTAAGGCAAAAATATAAATATCTCTGGGGAGCAAGACGATATGCACAAATATATAAAAAAATCCCGCAGTTGCCCACGGGATTTTTTTGTGATTATCGTTTTACTAAATATTATAGATATTCAACGATTGCGATAGGTGCGCCCTTCTGGACTACCTTACCATGCTGTGCGATAAACTTGATTATCTTGCATGGCTTCTCTGCCTTAATCTGATTGAAGAGCTTCATTGCCTCAATAATGCAGAATGCTTCACCAGCCTTAACTGTGCCACCCTCTTCTACTAGAGCTGGCTTGTTAACACCTGAGCTACGGTAGAATGTACCTGTTAGAGGAGCCTCAATTGTTGGGTGATTTGTTGCATTGCTTGTTGGCTTATCCTCAGAGATTGTTGCAGGAGAAGCAACTGCTGCTGCATCATCCATCTTTGGTGCTGGAGCTACTGGAGCTGCTGCCAATGGAGCAACTGGTGTTGCGTGTGCTGCAGAATCCTTTAGAGTTACTGCTACATCATTACGACGAATTGTTAGCTCAGAGATACCTAGCTGCTTAACTGTTGACATCAAGCCCTCAAGTGCTGCATAGTCAGACTGCGCCATAATTGGGCGTGCTGCCTCTGTTGCCTGAGCACCAAGCTTAGCCTTGCGGCGAGCCTCTAGCTCCTCATCAGCTGGGATAGCTGGGCGCTGCTCAGGTGGAAGATCACGCCATGTGAAGTATGACATTGCTGGCTCTGGGAATAGGCAGAATGAAATGATATCCTCTTCGCTCTTGATTAGATGTGGGTCAACCTCATCAACGCAACCAGGTAGATTTGGCTTTAGCAAATCTGCTGGACGGCATGTGATTGCCTTCTCTTTACCAAGAATCTTCTTCTTTAGCTTTGCATCGATTGGAGCAGGAGCTGCACCATATAGACCCTTAACATAATCACGTGTTTCCTGTGTAATCATGCTGTAGCGCTCACCAGAAAGTACGTTTAGCACTGCCTGAACACCAACAATCTGGCTTGTAGGTGTTACTAGTGGAGGATAACCCATATCAGCACGTACCTTTGGCAACTCTGCTAGAACATCATCTAGGCGACCTAGAGCATCCTGCTGAGCTAGCTGAGAGCGTAGGTTAGAAATCATACCACCAGGAATGTTGTGAACAAGAATTTCTGGATCGATGATTGAAGCCATGCTGTGACCTGGCTCACGTGTTGGGCGTAGCTTTAGGAAGTGAGCATTGATCTTGCGGATTGCATCGCGATCAATATTTGCATTAAATTGAGTCTCATCAAAGATTGAAAGCATTGTCTCAACAGGAGGCTGAGAAGAGAAGCCAGCCATTGAAGAAACTGCGCAGTCAATTGCACCAGCACCAGCAAGTACACCCTCTAGGTATGCAGGAACTGCCATACCGCTTGTTGCATGTGAGTGAATCTGAATTGGTACCTTAACTGCCTTTGTAAGAGCAGAAACAAGATTCTTTGCAACAAGTGGAGAAAGAATACCAGCCATATCCTTGATACAGATTGAGTCAACACCCATCTGCTCCTGCTCACGAGCAATCTCTACATACTTTTCGATTGTGTGAACTGGGCTGATTGTGTAGCAAATTGTACCCTGAGCATGTGCTCCATAGCGCTTGATGAACTTGATTGACTTTTCAATATTACGATTGTCATTCAGAGCATCAAATGTACGGAAGATATCAATACCATTCTGTGCTGCCAATGCGATAAAGCGCTCTAGCAAATCATCTGCATAGTTGCGGTAGCCAAGAATATTCTGGCCACGGATTAGCATCTGCAATGGTGTATTCTTTGCGTGTGCCTTAATCTGGCGCAAACGCTCCCATGGATTCTCGCGTAGGAAGCGCATGCAAACATCAAATGTTGCACCTCCCCAGCACTCTAGAGAGTAGAAGCCTGCATTATCCATAATATCAATAACATCCATGATATCAGATGTACGTAGGCGAGTTGCCCATAGGGACTGGTGTGCATCACGTAGTGTTGTATCTGTGATGCGTAGTACTTCACGCTTCTGAGCTGCAGGAGCAGCAGGTGTCTTTGCTTTTGTTGTTGTCTTTTTTGCTTTTGCTTGCATAAAAATTTACCTCGTAAAAATTGTTTTGATAGATGTTTCTAGCTATTAGTTAAAGCGACCAATTGCAGCGAATTTCTTATAGCGATTCTCTGTTAGGTGAGAAGCAGAAACCTTTTCAAGTTCCTTTAGATTGCTAATAATTGCTGCCTTAACATTTTCCATTGTTGCCTCTGGGTGGCTGTGTGCGCCGCCAACTGGCTCAGGAATAATGCCATCAATAACCTTTAGCTCAGCAAGGTCACTTGAAGTAATGTGAAGAGCCTTAGCTGCCTCAGGAGCCTTTGTGCCATCGCGCCATAGGATAGAAGCACAGCCCTCTGGTGAAATTACAGAATAAACTGCATTTTCAAGCATTAGAATGCGATCACCAACTGCAATACCAAGTGCACCACCAGAACCACCTTCACCAGTAACGATTGTTAGGATTGGTGTCTCAAGCGCAGCCATCTCCATAAGGTTACGGCCAATTGCTTCTGCCTGACCACGAGCCTCAGCCTCAAGACCAGGGAATGCACCAGATGTATCAACCATTGTTACTACTGGTAGGTGCCACTTTTCTGCAAGGTGCATTGCACGCATAGCCTTGCGGTAGCCCTCTGGGTTTGCCATACCAAAATTGTATTCAATATTCTGCTCTACTGTATCGCCCTTTCTGTGGCCGATAAGCATAAAGCGCTGATCACCAATACGAGCAAAGCCGCAAAGCATTGCTGGGTCATCACCGAAAACGCGATCGCCATGAATTTCAATAAAATCATCGCACATCTCTTTTGAGTAGCGAGTAATTGTTGGACGGCCTGGATGACGTGCTAGCTGCACCTTATCCCAAGGCTCAAGTGTTGAGTAGATACGTGCTGTTTGAGCTTCAAGCTTTTTGCGTAGCTGTGCTGCCTTGCTGGAAGCAGTTGCATCACCTGCTGCTGCCTTCTCATCTAAAAGCTTAATTTTTCCCTTTAGCTCCTCTAGAGGGGCTTCAAAATCAAAATCCATTTTTATTTCCTCCTCTAATTACTTAAGTCTATATGAAAGAAGATTCTCAAGGAAGCTCTTCATATTCTTTCTTTCAACGATGTGATCAACAAAGCCGTGTGTCTTTAGATACTCAGCTGTCTGGAAATCCTTTGGAAGCTTCTGCTTAATTGTCTGCTCAATAACGCGGCGACCAGCAAAGCCAATCAATGTGCCAGGCTCAGCGATATTAACATCACCGATAAGAGCGAATGAAGCAGAAACACCACCAGTTGTTGGATCTGTCAAAATTGAAATATATGGAAGACCTGCTTTCTCTAGCTTAGAAACAGCTGCGCAAGTCTTTGCCATCTGCATTAGAGAGATGATACCTTCGTGCATACGTGCACCACCAGAAGCAGAAAGCATGATGAATGGACGCTTAAAGCGGATTGCGTGCTCTACAGCAAGAAGAATCTTTTCACCTGTACCACTAGCCAAGCTACCACCTAGGAAGCGGAAATCCATCACTGCGATAACTACGCGTGTGTTACCAATATTGCCGCTACCAGTAATTACGGACTCGCTGATACCGAGCTTTTTAACTGTTGCAGCAGCCTTCTCTGCATAAGGACCTTTTGCGTCAGAGAAGTTTAGTGGATCTGATGGAACAATGTGGTCATTAAACTCACGGAAAGTTCCGTCATCAATTAGAAGCTTGATGCGCTCACGGCAGCCCATACGGTCGTGATAATTACACTTAGGGCAAACCTTAATATTTTTGACCCACTCATCTTTCATTATGTGGGCTTTACAGGATGGACATACCTGCCAAATTGCATCTGGCACGATTGCCTCTGTATCAACTTTTTTTTCAAACCAACCCATAGTTAACAGGCTTTCTTTGTTATAGTTTCAGGTGACCTCTGCGTCTAATCTAAAACTAGATTTTCCAATAATATAATGTAATAGCTTCTGTGCTAAAAAGAAGTTGCGAATTATATCAAAATAGCGAGCCTTGTCGCAAGTGGATTTTTGATAATATTAAACAACAATCTTTTTGCTATAAATTATAGCAATAAATTTGTAGTTATTTCAACACTAAAGCATGCTAATAGATAAAAAAATATTGATTATTTTTAATCTTATAATATTGAATTACTAAGGGTTTACAATAATCTTACTACTTTTTTTGAACTAATCTATCTTTTTTTATCTATTAAAATAAACCTAAAAACAGAAGTTGACGTCAGTATAACAGCTAAAAGGACTAAAAAGGGATGCAGACAACGCAAATGAATGGCGCAGATGTTCGTAAACGAGAGTATAAATTTACAATGAAAAGCAAAACCATGTATACCTTGCCTAATAGTAAACTTACTCTCCTTCAATCACAAAAAAATTAAGTACTACAAAAATTAAAAAGCCAACCTGAAGAGTGGCATTGTTGGAAATGTCTCAGAAGATTTTAATATATTAACCAAACCGATTTGCATACCAACTAAATCACCTTTAACATAATTCACCAAACCAACTTGCATACCATAAAAATCACCGACAACATAATTCGCTACACCAGAAATCATTATGCCACTTGCAGATTTATCAATAACATTAGCCACACCAGCAATAGTCAACCCATGTGCATTATAAAAATAATTAAATCCACCAGCTAATGTTATCCCATGAGCATCTCCTAAAACTTCATTATGAGGATTGTCAGCACCTCTATTCCCCAAGCCTCCTATGGTTATTCCATAAGAATCATTTTCAATTCCATTCATAAAGCCTCCTATGGTTATTCCATAGGCATCTTTAATTCCATTCACAAATCCTCCTATGGTTATTCCATAGGCATCTTCAAAACTATTCACAAAGCCTCCTATGGTTATTCCATAGGCATGTTCAAAACCATTCACAAAGCCTCCTATGGTTATTCCATAAGAATCATTTTCAATTACATTCCACACGCCTCCTATGGTTATTCCATAGGCATTATAAAAAGCATTAACTCCACCAGCTAATGTTATCCCATGAGCATCTCCAAAAACTTCATCATCAGGATTTTCATCACCTACATTCCACACGCCTCCTATGGTTATTCCATAGGCATGTTCAATTACATTCAACACGCCTCCTATGGTTATTCCATAGGCATTTCCAATTCCTGTATTACCTAGTGTACATGCAATTCCATAAAATCGATCAATAAAAACATCAGATAGTGATGGATGCCTCGATGATGGAAAGCCAACTTGTAAACCGGCTAATGACTTAATTTTTTCATTATTAGAGAAGAAATAAATACCAAACTCTCGTTTCCCAGATAAACCTGGCGTAAAAAAACCAGGACTCCAATGGCCATATTCTTTGAGAAATAATTCTCTCTCATATTCATCTATTTCTTGAATATCAAAATCAGACAAAAATTCACACTCAACCCTTGAAGCATCTCTAGGCAATGTAATTGTTTGCTGTATTTCTTCATCAGTTGATACCATCAACCATTTTTCATCTATTTCTTCCAAAAGCTTATTCTCTAAATCATTTTCTGGAATATCTATTCTTTTTATTAATTCTGAATTTTCATCATATACATTCACTCTAATATTATGAAGAAATTTTGATTCATTTTCTTCTAAATATTCTTCAATTTCGTCAGATAAAGATTCTGAAAAACCAAACGAATAATAACCAAATTTATATTCATCTCCATCTTGGCTACTATAATCACTAAATTTAGATACTATTTTATTATTCCATTCTTCAAATTCTTTTTCTTTAAGTTTTATTGTTATTTTCAACTCTCGTCCATCGCGTAATGTATAAATAGAATAAAAACTTTCTGGCTTATAAGAGTCAAAAAATTCAACAACGTCATAAAAACCTATTTTTTCCGCTTCGTTGATACCAGATGCATTACCATAAGCATGCTTAAAAGCAATGAAAGCAAAAACAATAATAATAAAACTTTTACACTTATTCATAATAATATCTATTCCTATAATCTAAATACCGAACCAAAATCCAAACAAAATTATTGTCAATTCTGTCAAAAACTTCGCACTTTTAGCAACCCACCACGCGACAGCTAATACACGTTAATCCTGAGACATCATCTTGGTGTACAGCCAGGGCGACGCCTGGCCGCTCCGAGATAATTGAATCACGAACACCACACAAGCCACAGCATCCGCACAAATCCTACGCAATCCCGTAATCCTGTACCCTTTTTTCGCACTTTTAGGATTATGGTTCTTCGCACCAGCGAAGTATCTCCAATTTGCCATCGCTCATGTAAGCGATGCACCAAATACGTACATCAATATTATTTACTCGACCTACTGATGTAATACGATAATATTCTGAATCTACAGATATCATATTGCGAATTGATTCATCCAATCCCTCAATTCGCTCAAAAAGATCGTCTACACTGGTAAATGGTTGTGGCTCATCGTCCTCAATCAACTCACGCTCTTCAATAATTGCACGTGCAAGAATATCATCTACCTCAGGAAGTGTGCGCAGCACATCGTAGTCAGCTGACTGAATATTGATTTTTCCATCACCATACGTTGTAAGCATATTCTCCAGTCCTGCGATGACTATAGAATTAGTTTCGCTAAAGCGATTAAATGTTGAAGAGAAACGATTCTTTTTGACATCTCCGTCCAATGTGGCAGGGTCAAATGTGCCTCCTGTAAGCAATACTTCAGAAAATCCCTTTACAAGCAATAGCTCACGAACTGTATCTACAGGTCCATTTTTTGCCTTATAAGGAACCTCAAGTTCGCTATAGTAATCCTCTGTTTCTGCTCCTTTTGGATTTGAGGTTTCATCCTCATCCATCCAATCAAGCACTGGATCAATAATTTTCTCCCAATATTCCTCAGGCATACCAATACTCTCAAGTAAACGCTCCCAATCTTCCTCTGTAAGCTTGTTTACATTGATTCGTCCTGGCTCCGGAACAATATCCAAAATTATATATCCATCACCAATTGGCTCAACTAATCCATTTATCGGCATTCCTTTTGCCAAAAGAGCTGCAGCCTCATACCAACGATCTTCTTCATCATCTGCACTCATTGTTGCAGATGGAGATATGCCTGCCTGCTTTTTCATTAGCATCTCTGCAATCGCAAAGCCTGATTCGGCATAAAAGCGACACTTTTGGCGATCACGAGCTGCACGCATATACATTTGCTCTATTTGTGCCTCAAATGAGAAAGACATCACTATCATTGAAAGCACAAAAATCAAGACTAGCACCAAAATCAATGCAGAGCCTGATTTTGATTTGCTTGAAGAGTGCATATCAGAAAGTTTTTTAAGCAGGGAGATTTTTTGCATCATCTGTCTTTACCTCCCCCACCAGAAGCACCTGCACCTCCTCCACTGGAAGGACGCTTACCTCCTCCAGAAGAATTGCCAGAGTTTGAATTATTTAGCTTTGTACTACCGGAATTTTTATTGCTTTGATTCTTATTGTTATTGCCGCGAGCATTCTTCTTTCCTTTGGAAGTATCAACTAAATCCCAGGAAAGCTTAGCCATCGGAATTTCAACTGTGCGAACATATTCTGTAGGCTCTTCTCTACTGCCCTTTTGCTGAATAGCAATCGTTATCTCAACCTTTGTTGGAATTCGATTACTCTCTGCCCACTCATCAAGCCACTCAATTTCATCCAGTGGCTCAAGTGTCTTATCAGGATCTATCATACGACAATTTAAAGAAACAACCTCATCGGATAACAAAATAGGTTCAACATCCTCCTCTGGGTCAAAATCATCTTCAAGGCCAACCAGCTGCCATGCCTTAACATATATACCTTGATTCTCGCCACCGTCTTCTACAAATAACTCTACCCTATGTGCAGAGCCTGCCCAAGGTACATCTTCACCAATCAATGAGCTGCCAATTTTTACCCAAGAAAGTTTATCACGAGCATTTGGAGATTCATTTCCATCATCTTCAATGGAAAAACCATATTCATAGGAAGGCTCTGTTCCTTCAGGATAATATGCAGAGCGAAGCGACATTACTACCTGCTCCATCACTGCATCACCATGGTGATTTCTGTCAGCTATTATTTTTGACTGACGCCACACCTCAACTGCTGTGCTAAGCGTTGTTGCCACCACACCAGCCACAATACCAAGAATTCCTACTGCCAGCAACACTTCTATCAGAGTAAAGCCTCTACGCAAATTAGTCATTTGAAGAGCCCTCCTCATAATAGATATACTTGAAAAATTCTGCTTCGCGGCCTATCCCACCTGAGCCTTGCTTAACAATAATGTGGACGAGATAAATATCATCCTCATCCTCTTCTTCTTCAGCATCTTCATCACAAAAGCGCTCATATGTCCAACCATCTAACAAACTATTATCTGGATCTACAAGCAAATCTTCTACTGGGTCTGATTTAATGACAAATGGATATTTAGCATCAGCAAGTGCGAGAACATTCGCAACACCCTGAGGAAAATCTGTTCGGCGGAAAGACTCTAAATTCATTGCAAGACATTGGAACAAACTAAACACACAAATACCAAGAATAACGGTAGCAAATAACACCTCCAAAAGTGTCATACCGCTTCTTGATTTATTTTTGTTTTGTCTAACCTGTTCAATCATAAGTCTTATCAATCCTGCTTGTAGGATTTGCCTGTACCTACAGAATTTACTTCAACAATTTGCACATTACCATCTGAGTCTGAAAGAAATAATTTATATGGACGCACAGTGCCATTCGCACGATAACGAATACGAATCTCGCCTGAGTCAATAACAGTGGACTCATTATCTGAAAATCGACTATATGCCGAGCGAGACTTTGCCACATCTGTGTAGCCTTCAAAGCGAACCTTTATTCCTTCCATTGAACGCTTTGTATCAATCGCATTTTTTATACTGGTTGCTGTCTCTTGCATTGGTGTACCAGAAGCATCAAGCATTTCAATTTGCACTCCTGTGAGGCCATCATTATCGTCATCATCATCACGGAACGAAGTTTGCTCATCACGTTCTGAGCGTGAGACAGCCATACCAAAGCTTTGTACACCTGAAGAATAACGAGAGCCACGTGAGAAGCCATCTGTCAAACTGGAAGATGAACCTGACTCTGAATCACTTTCAGCTGAGGATACAGAATTTGTTGTAAAATCCAGTCCATGAATTCCCATCACATTACCCTCAGTGCGTTCGCGTGCTTCAACAGCAAACTCATTTGAGTCTGGGCGAATTATCAAATCAACTGGTGTTTGATAAAGCAATGCCATTGTACGAGCGTAGGAGCCCGCAGCCATGATTTCACGAGCAGTAATTCCTATTTGTCCTCCTGATGCAATAGCAGAAAAATTAGGCACTGCAACTGCTGCGAGAATGCCTAAAATTACGCAAACAAATAAGAGCTCTACTAATGTAAAACCAAATTGCCCACAGGATTTGGTTTTTCCATGTGGGCATTTTCGAAAGCATTTATTTATCACTATTGTCTAGTTGCTGCTTTAGATTTTGAATTAAAGAGATCGTCTGCTGTATTCATTTGTGCATCTGGACCAGCAGAGCGAATTTCGAAATAACCGCCACCTTCATTCTTGAAGCCAAACTTTGTGCCCCACTTATCAGTCAAAGCAGAAGTATCAAGCAAACCTTTTTGGCCATCAATATCCTTAGTTAAATCTTCAATAGAGGAAGGATATTTTCCAGTACGAATTTCATATGTAGTAACAGCTTGCTGAATTGTAGCAATATCAGATTGAGTTGCCTTAATACGAGCCTCTTCACCTGTACCACCAAGGTTCATAACTGCAATACCTGCTAGCACACCAAGAATTGTAACTACTAGTAGCAATTCAACAAGCGTAAAACCAGCTTTCTTTGAATTCCTTTTCTCTTCTTTTTTCATTGGAACAACCTCCCTAACTATTAAAGATTTGATAGCTAAACTAATCAAAAGAATTACTGAGCGTTGCTAATAATGCCCTTTGTAATTTCTTCAGCATTATTATCAGTTAATGCGCCGAAATAATCTACACCAGAATAATCTTGGTACTCAAGCATTGAGTTAGTCAAAGCAACTGTACGCATACCCAAGAACATTGCAGCGCGAGCAGACTCAGCTGGAGTTGTTAGCACTGTGCAATTACGTGGAGAAACATGAATCATGTTTGCTGCCTTTGCCCAAACATCTGAATTGTAAATACCTAGATAATCCTGCTTATCAGCCTTTAGGATTAGAGACTCATCCATTCCTAAATCTTCAATAACTTGCTGAGCGATATTTACAGCACGTGATGTAACAAAAACGCACTTCATATCTGTTGCAAGGATCTTCTTGCAGATTGCTGAAACTAGCTTTACAGGAGTTGCATCTGAAAGTGCTGAATCAAGAGCCTTCTCAATATCTGCAACGAAATCTGCAGACTCTGTTTCTGTTTCCTTAATTAAATCCTCTGCAACTGTATAAATCTTTCTGCCATATACCTTGCTAATGAATTTCTCAACAGGCATTCCACAATCAATCTCTTCAAGTGCAGATAGATAGATTGAGCGTAGGTTTTCTGTTAGATTCATCAAAGAATAATCAAGGTCAACAATAAAACCATTTGCGCGCTTTGTTGTGGTTGCTGCGATAGCTGTATTTTCTTCTTCAGACATTTAATAATACCCCATTAAAATTGTATAAATAATAAGTAAAAATTTTGTATAAATATTACAATATTTACGGCTAATAAGTCAATAATTGTTTGACGATAGGAGAAATACGACATTTCCCTATCGCCAAATACTATAATTAAACACCAAGCTGCTTCTTGATTACTTCTGCAGCCATCTGTGGGTTTGCCTTACCACGTGACAGCTTCATAATCTGACCAACCAGGAATTGTAAAGCAGGTCCCTTACCGCCAAGGAAGTCCTCAACAACCTTTGGATTTGCTTCAATTACTTGCTTTGCAAAGCCTTCGATTGCACCTGAGTCACTTACCTGACCTAAGCCGCGCTCCTTAACCATAGCCTCAGGATCGCCTCCCTTTTCAAATAGTTCTGGGAATAGCTCCTTAGCTGTTGGCATATTGATTGTCTTCTTATCAAGAAGCTTCAATAGAGAAGCAAAGCTTTCTGGTGTTAAAGGTATATCTGCCAACTCTTTACCGCTTTCGCCAAGCAAGCGAAGCAGCTCTGTCATAATCCAGTTGGAAACCATCTTTGGCTGAGCACCACAAGCAATTGTCTTCTCAAAGAAATCTGCAACAGGTAGCTGAGCAGAAAGAACATTTGCATCATACTCAGGGATTGCGTACTGCTCTACAAAGCGATCCTTCTTCTGAGAAGGAAGCTCAGGAAGCAGCTTTCTCCAGCTGTCAATTGTCTCATCATCAAGCACAACTGGTAGCAAATCTGGCTCTGGGAAGTAGCGATAGTCATGCGCATTTTCCTTTGTACGCATTGTAATTGTCTCGCCCAAATCTGCATCCCAGCGGCGTGTTTCCTGCTGGATAACACCACCTGCAGAAACTACAGCTGTTTGACGAGCAATTTCATGCTCTAGTGCAGCATAAATACCCTTGAAGGTATTCATATTCTTGATTTCAATCTTTGTACCAAGCTGCTCCTGACCCTCAGGACGAATTGAAATATTTACGTCAGAGCGCATATTTCCGTCCTCAAGATTACAATCACTAACACCTGCATAAACAAGGATCTGCTTTAGTGTTGTCAAATATTCCATTGCCTCATCAGGAGATGACATATCTGGCTCAGAAACGATTTCCATCAAAGGAGTTCCGCAGCGATTATAGTCAATACCGCTATGGCGTGCATAGTGGTTAATCTTTGCAGCATCTTCTTCCAAATGTATGTGATTGATGCGAATATGCTTTGGAGCACCATTTGCTGTAATATCTACTCCGCCACCAATACAAAGAGGATGTGTATTTTGTGAAATCTGGTAATTCTTTACCATATCTGGGTAGAAATAATTCTTACGATCAAATTTGCTATATTTGCTGATTTCACAGCCAAGCATCAAACCAGACATAACTGTTAGCTTTACTGCCTCTTTATTCATTAGAGGAAGTGCACCTGGTAAGCCCATACAAACAGGGCAAATATTTGTGTTTGGAGGACAATCTGTAGAAAGATTACAGCCGCAGAACATCTTAGTTGCTGTCTTAAGCTGTACGTGTGTTTCCAGACCAATTGATACAATATATTTCATTATGCAAACTCCTTCTCGCAGGCTGCTGCTGCTCTCAATAGCTCAACCTCACCAAATGCTGGGCCTAATAGCTGTAGACCAACTGGTAGATTTTCTGATGTCTTACCACATGGTACAGATATACCACAAATACCTGCAAGGTTTGCAGGAACAGTAAAGATATCACCAAGATATGCCTTCAATGGATCATTTACTGTTGAATTTAGCTTATATGCTGCAGTTGGTGCTACAGGTGTCATAATTACATCGCAGCTCTCAAATGCCTTTTGGAAATCATTACGGATTAGTGTACGAGCTTTTAGTGCACGGTTATAATATGCATCATAGTAGCCACTGCTTAATACGTATGTACCAAGAATTATGCGGCGCTTAACCTCTTTACCAAAGCCATCTGTACGAGAACGATCATAAAGAGACTGAAGTGTTGCCTCTGGGCCAACCTTGCGGAAACCATAACGGATACCATCAAAGCGTGCCAAGTTTGCAGAAGCCTCAGCTGTTGCGCAAATGTAATAAACTGCGATAGCATATTCTGTGTGAGGAAGGCTGATTTCACGAACCTCGGCACCAGCATTTGCACACATATCAATTGCCTTGCGAACGCTTGCCATTACCTCTGGATCACAGCCATCAATAAAGTACTCTTTTGGCACACCAATGCGTAAGCCCTTTAGGCTTGCACCAGCTAATGCAGCACGATAATCTGGCACCTCGCGATCTAGCACTGTCTGGTCATGTGAGTCAGCACCAGCAATAGCACCTAGCAGGATTGCAGCATCCTCAACATTCTTAACAATCGGACCTACCTGATCAAGTGATGAAGCGAAAGCTGTAACACCATAGCGGGAAACACGTCCGTAAGAAGGCTTAAGACCTACGCAGCCACAATATGAAGCAGGTGAACGAATAGAACCACCTGTATCTGTACCTAGAGATGCGATAGCTGTGCCACCAGCAACTGCTGCTGCAGAGCCACCACTTGAGCCACCTGGTACGCGATCAAGAGCCACAGGATTACGTGTAATCTGGAATGCACTGTGCTCGGTAGATGAGCCCATTGCAAATTCGTCCATATTTACGCGACCTGCAGGGATTGCACCTGCCTCACGTAGCTTACGAGTAACTGTAGCATCAAAAGGAGCAATATAGCCCTCAAGAATCTTTGAAGCACATGTGCAAGGCTGGCCTTTAACATTGAAGATATCCTTCATTGCAACAGGAATACCAAGCATATCGCCAGACTCACCAGCAGCACGGCGATCATCTGCTTCCTTTGCTCCAGCAAGTGCGCCCTCTTCATCAACTGTCAAATAAGCCTTTACCTCTGTATCCTTCTCCTTAATTGCCTTAAGCACAGCTTGTGTCAATTCAACAGAAGAGAAATCCTTTGCACGCATACCATCAGCGGCAGCAGCAATTGTCATCTTTGAAATATCTAAATCCATTTTGCTTACTCCACGATTTTTGGTACTTTGATTTCATCATTAGCACTGTCAGGTGCATTGCGTAGCACATCCTCACGAGGAAGGCTAGGTGTAACTACATCCTCTCTAAAGGAATTAACAACTGGCTGACCATACATAGTAGGCTCAATACCATCTAAATTAAGCTCGTCAAGCTTATTAACATAAGCAAGAATATTATCAAGCTGAGCTTGAAATTCTGTCATTTCTTCTGCACAAATATCAAAATGAGCCAGCTCACAAACCCTGGCTACATCTATGTGCGTTTTTTTCTCTTCCATAGCATTCTCCATTGTTTCAAAAAACAAACGCTTATATTATTACATAATATACAAATTTTATCAATAAAACAAATTTTACTTTCCAATACAGAACTTGGAGAAAATATTGTTTAATAATGCTTCATTATAATTTTTGCCAGTTATGGCAGCAAGTGCTTCAGCTGATTCGCGAAGCTTCTGTGCACAAAATACAGCCGCATCCTCTAATCCATCAGAATACAGTGACAATGCCTCCTCTGCAGCTGAAGCCGCTGCTAAAAGAAGCTTATGATGACGCTCAGACACTGCCACAACCTCATTGCCAGCAGACTGTGTCTGGAGTTTTGCTGCAATTTTCTTGCGTAATTGAGTCAAACCAGCCTCTGTCTTGGCAGAAATAGCTACAGGCTCTTCATAGCCATAGGATTGCAATGCCTCAGTCAATTTAACAACCTCTTGCTCAGAAATAGCATCTACCTTATTTAACACAATGAAATCAGGAGATTTAAGCTGAGCAAGCTGCTGCTCTAATGGCTGCGTGCCATCAATAATCGCAAGGCATATATCTGCTGCATTAGCAAGCTCCTTTGAGCGATTTATTCCCAATTGCTCAATCGCATGCTCAGTTTCACGCAAACCAGCTGTATCCGCAAGCCTTATTGGAATTCCATCAATAATTAACTGCTCTTCAATAGAGTCTCGAGTAGTTCCAGGTATATCTGTAACAATTGCACGCTGCTGGCCTAATAATGCATTAAATAATGTAGATTTTCCTGCATTTGGAACACCTGCCAACACAAGAAGAGCGCCCTCTCGCAGTAGCTGTCCATTACGCCATGTGCTTGCTAACTGGCGAACCGCAGCAATAAATGCACTTAATCTCTCAGGTATATTTATTGGCTCAAGCAACCCGGATGTCTCGTCATCCATAAAATCCAATGTTGCTTCTACATCAGCACAAATATCCATAATAAGCGAATGATACTCGTCCACGCGCTTGCCAAGGCTGCCACGAAGCTGCTCTGCTGCTATGCGCCCAGCACGCTCACTTTGTGCATTGATTATGTCTAATACAGCCTCTGCTCTTGAAAGATCAAGGCGCCCATTCAAGAATGCGCGGCAAGTAAACTCGCCGGCACTTGCAGAAATAGCTCCCAATGCTAAAAGTTCCTTTAATATACGCTGCGAAGATACATGACCTCCATGCACCTGCAACTCTACTGTGTCCTCACCCGTATAGCTATGAGGTGCACGATAAACAAGAACTATCGCTTCATCTATCAATTCACCTGAGTCTGGTGAGCGAAGGGTTGTATAAAAAAAAGAGCCACCTTGCTCTGTTTTTAATTTTTGGCTCGGACAAAGCTTTGCCGCTAGTTCCAATGCTTGCTTTCCTGAGATTCGTACTACACTGATTCCTGCGGCTCCAGGTGCAGTACAAATTGCGGCAATGGTTTTCTCCATCGCAATATCAATAAAAAAACCGTCACTCATAAATTTTAATAACGCCTAATCTATTCTTTGAATTGAGACTCCACCAATTGAGATTCGTCCAGTAAATTCACCACGAACCATTACACGCATATAATCTTTAAGCTCGCGCCCCTCAACTGTGCGCTTTGCTAATCTCCAACCTACTGTTGAAGGACGATACTGGAAGCATTTTGGGATACCTCCTTTTCTATATAGCGTCTTAGAAATCTCCTTTTTATGAAAACGAATTATCTCTTCGCTTGGTAATGCAGTTTTAAGCTCTGAAGCATTAGCATGAACTAGCTGCATTGAAATACTTCCATTTGAATTATTATCTTCAAAATACACCTTTGCTAAAATCAAATACTTTCCCTTTGGATCAATTTCAACAAATGGTGTTTCAAAGCGTATTGGAGCAAACATACCATCTACATTATGGAATATCAACTCTGCACCATACATTCCATCAATGTTATCATAGCGTACATTAACAGAGCTTGCCATTGTTATACGATATGGTTGAATTGTATTTATATCTCCTGAGCTCATCCAAATCTCAGGAAGTAAATTTTCTGTACCTTGCTTATCAGATGTATTTAAAACAGGCAAATCTGCATCTGGATAGCGAACAATACCATCTCCAGAAATTGGTGATGATGAAAAGAATACACCTATCAGTACAAAAAATATCAAAGAGAAAACTATTATAAAAACCAACCATTTGCCAGGAGCAATTTGAGCAGCATTTACATTACGTAAATATTTAACATCATTGTTTTGTGCTTGTTTTTTCTTGTCTTGTTGCTGAGCATTTGCAGCATCAGTTGATGTTGCTTTATTTGAACGCACACCAGGCTTGTGAGTGAGAATAGTTGGATTTGCTGTATTAGGAGAGACAGAAGCTTGCTGGTTATCATGCTTCTTTATTATAATTTGCTTTTTACGACTGCCTGCCGAACTGCTGTTTGAAAGTTTTGATGCTCCTGCATTTTTCAGGACATCGGATAAATCAACTTGGTGAAGATAAACTGTCTTTGCCAAATCTGAAGCTTCATTTGTAATAACAATTTCAGATTTAGAAATTTCTTCCTCCAATGAAATATGATCTGCCTGTTCCTCTTCAAGCACATAACAAAGCAAAGGAACATCGCATTCGTTCAATCCAACAAAACGAACTCGCTCTCTGAAATCATTAAAATCATAACCGACGCGACGGAAGAATACTGATTTTGTTGCAGAATCAAAAACAACATAGCTTGCACGCAAATCATCATCACGTGGAGAACCAACAGAACCTACATTTACGATATACCTATTGGTATTATCCAAAGTAAAATCTTGTGCTGGCACCGAGCACATTTCATCGCCATTAGATGTTGTTGCAAAAATTGCAGGGAGGTGGCTGTGTCCACAAAATATAATATGCTCTTTTGTTTTATTCCAAGTGAGCTCAGCATCTTCGCAATCTACGATATAATTAAATTCTTTTGGAGCATCACAATCTCCATGCACACATCTAAAGCAATCCTCTGAATATTCATAATCAAGCTGCTGCAAAAAATCTATTTCTTCAGAATTAAGCTGGAGCTCAGTCCACTCAATTAATTTGCGTGCATGATCATTAAAAGCGCGAGAGTCTAATTTCTTTGTTATTACAGCATCATGATTTCCAAGAATGCAGGCATGAGCGACATCACGAATTGACTGAACGCAGCGCCCTGGCTCTGGTCCATAGCCTACGATATCTCCAAGGCAAATAATACGATCGACCCCAATATCTCGAATATCTTCAAGTACTGCGGCCCATGCATTATAATTACCATGAATATCAGAAACTATAGCATAAAGCATTTAAAAATTACTCCCAAAATTATTGCTTTTAACTTTAGTTTCATTATACCAAAAAGCAAGAGAGCAAAACAAGTAATAAACCTGAATTTAAGGATATAACACAAAATTCAGACTTATCCAATAGCTAGGAAATATATAAATGCGAAACACACAATAACTTTAACTAATGTGCCAACAAAAAAACCTATAAATGCACCAAAACCTGAACGAAGTGCATCACTTAATTCCTTGCCAGCGCACAACTCGCCAATTACGGCTCCCAGAAAAGGACCAGCAATAATTCCTATAGGCACAAAGAACAGTCCAACAATTGTACCGATTGTACAACCCCAGATACCATATTTTGTGCCATTAAATTTCTTCGTTCCTATTATTGGTACAACATAATCAAGAATTGAAACAACAATACAAAGTGCCAGACCTGTCCAAACCTGCCACATAACAATGGGCTTCCCACCCAAAACTGGAGCGAAAAGCCCTGCGTATGCTAACCATGGGCCAGGTAAAACTGGAACAAAACATCCAATTATACCTAGCACACATAAGATATAACCTAATACTTCGTAAAGCAACATGATAATACTTTACTTATGCGAAGCACTCACGAATCATTTTCAAAGTACGTATAATCTCTTCCTGTTCGTTTGCGCCTTCACGAGTGCGACACTCACTGCTCAAACGAGCATCATATCCTGCATCCTTAAGGATCTTGCTCCACTCCTTAAGCATAGGGATATCCTCCTCAAGAGGATAGCAACGATCCTCATTAGGGCGTGCAAAGTGTGTGTGAACAACCTTGCCCATATTTTCACGAATTTCTTCCAATGACTCATGATTTCTATATGTGTGGTAGAAATCAACCAGACCTTGAATTGAAGGATGCTTGCAATATTCAATAAAATCGCTGCCATCCTTAATTGTATTGATGAAATTTGTTTCTGTGGTATTTAAAGGCTCAGCAACAATGGTAATTCCATATTCTGCAGCAATATCAGCAACTACGCGAAATGTCTTTGCTGTCTCTTCCAAAGCATGCTCACGATCCATCTCTTCAGGAACCTTACGCAGCCAACCGCATCCAATAACAAGAATTTCTGCACCTAGCTCCTTTGCACGTGCCATTCCTTTATAAACAAGACCTTTAAACTCATCAATATTTGGAGCAATATCCTCAAAACGTAGAGATGGTGTGCTATGAGGTGCAAAAAGATTAAAAGCTTCACATTTAAGATTTAATTCATTAGATTTTGCCTTAATATTTTCAAATTCTTCATCACTCAAATTTACCAATGTACGAAATGCTGGCTCAATATAATCAAAGCCTGCTTTAGCAACAAAATCCATCATATCAAAGTCTTTACATATACCAAAACGTATAGCCATAACAACTCCTAAATTTATATGTTAATAATTAGTAATTCACTGATATATATTCTACTAATCTTTCAAGCGATTTTTCAAGTATTATTATTACCTAATTTATAAAATTCTCTGAGAATTTAAAAGGGGTGGCAGCTACCACCCCCTCATAAATTACTTTTTAATAAACTTGATTGAAACTAAGCGATGATCTGATATCCATGACTTTGGAGCTACATATGGATCATTTAATTTTTTATCGCCCTTGTAGAAGATATAATCAAATACTGTTGAAGAATGCCACTTTGTTGCTGGCATTGTTTCGCGCTGATCTGCAGGAACATCAGCATAAACATCACGATAACCACCATCTATAATTGTTTGGATAGTTTTCTCGCCTTTAAAGTTTTCATCAAAGATTGATGTATTGAAATCGCCAGCTAGAAAAACTGCTTCAATTTTTCTTCCATCATATTCCTTCTTTGAAAGCGTATCTGCTATTGCTACAAATTGGCGTGCTGTTGCTTCACGAGTCTGACGATTTATAATCGGAGTTTTTACAGAATCCTCTTCCTTTGCAATAAAGTTACTCTTAAAATGAACACTAAAGCATAGAATTAAAGTACCTTCACAATCAATTACTGCATAAGCATAGCCACGTGGTGGCTCCAATTCTCCGTCTTTTTCCCATTTTGCAAAACCAGAATCAATAACAGGATAATGAGTAATAATTGCATTTTGATGCTGTGGCACTGGATCTGTTGGCAATGTTGGGAATTGAGTGCATGCAGCAACCTTCATACCTGGGCGCTCCATCATCTTTATTAAATTTGTAACCACCTCAGCGCTGCGTACTTCCTGAAGCATCACAATATCAACCTTCTGCCAATTAAGGAATCGTGCAGCAGATTCTGAGCGCTTATATTCATCCTTTGCTGGCTTTACTACAGGAGAACCACTTGGGAACCAGCGCATATTCCATGTGCAAACCTTAACTTGATTCTCCCATGGGATAAATGGAGAAACAACTTTCTTATCCTTATCAGTTACTGTTTCTTCTTTTTCAGCTTCAGAAGCTGCCTCAGGAGCTGCAACAGATTTCTCTGCTACAGGAGCAGCCTCAGCTACAACCTCTTTTGAAACAGGCTCTGTTGGTGTGCTTGTTTTTGCCTCTTCAGCAAACAAAAACACAGACAAAAAACTTGATGCTATGCAAAATAGATTTTTAAAATTCATATTAAACATCCTTATATTTATAAAACATTTTACCTATCACTCGGCATATTGTACCATAAATAGAATAAAACTTACTATAAGTTTTTTATTTAAAACAAATTACCATATCAACATAATTTAAAAAAGTATTGCATTATATCCCAACCATAATCATATAGAAGATAGATTATTGCACATTTGTGCTCTTATTTTGACAACGGCCATTGCAACGCTTTGTACACAATGCTACATTCCCTTGTGGTGCTCCTGCATCTCCCATGCACCTATAGCAAATTTCATTTACAAGTGGAGCTCCATTAAAATATGCATCAATATTATCTAATGTTGTTGTAGCAATGTTAGACAATGCTTCATAAGTTAAAAATGCTTGATGTGAAGTAACAATAACATTTGGCATTGATACCAAAAGCGACAATGTTTTATTTTGTCTTGTTATTGCAGAATGATCCTCATAGAACCACTCACTCTCCTCCTCATAAACATCCAATCCTGCGCCTCCAAGCTTGCCATCACGCAAAGCATCAAGCAGTGCATCACTGTCAACAAGACCACCACGAGATGTGTTTATAAAAACAACACCTGGTTTCATCTTATTTATGGTTTCACGATTTATAATATGATGAGTAGATGGAGTAAGTGGACAATGTAATGAAATTACATCAGATTCAGCAAGCAGCGTATCAAAATCTACATATTCCAAACCACTGTCAGGATTTGGATAAGCATCATAAGCAAGAACACGCATACCAAGTCCTTTGCAAATATCACAGAATACGCGGCCAATCTTTCCTGTACCAATTACACCTGCTGTTTTACCATGCAAATCAAATCCAGTAAGGCCTACAAGTGAAAAATTATAATCACGGGTACGAGCTGCTGCCTTATGCAAATGGCGATTAAGCGTCATCAACAATGCCATTGCATGTTCTGCAACAGCATATGGTGAATATGCTGGCACGCGAACTACTGTAAGTCCTAACTCATATGCGGCAGCAAAATCAACATTATTATAACCTGCGCATCGCATTGCCAATATTTTTATTCCACGTTGGACTAATCCAGCAATTACATTACGATTGATTTCTGCATTTACAAATGCACATACTGCATCACATCCATCGGCAAGAGGTAATGCGGCTTCAGATAATCGGGTCTCAAAATACTTAATTTCATACCTGTTTTGATTTGTGCGATCAAATGATTCTCTATCATAAGGTTTTGCATCAAAAAAAGCTATCTTACGCATATCCACCTCCATATATTAGGTTGTTATTTGCATATATTATACCACATCAAAAAAGGCAAAATAAATTGAAAAATGGATTTAAATGTACCAAAATATACGAACACAGAAAATATAAGACTATTGCTCACGAGCAACAGACACAACGAAAACTCGTCCAGCATGACTGCGCTTCAAAACTGAAGCACATTCGGAGCATGTTGCTCCTGTAGTAAAAACATCATCTACCAATAAAATATTTCGCCCATATACATAATCAGCAGCTGCATTAGGTATAGCAAAAGCTCCAGCGACATTTCCTTTGCGTGCTTCAGAATTAAGCTTTGTTTGCGTTGGCGTATGGCGAACTCGCTCCAACAATTGAGGCATATATGGGATTGCCAATTTTTTACTCAATTCCTTTGCTATTAGCGCTGCCTGATTATAGCCTCTCTCACGCTCTTTTGTAGGATATAATGGAATAGGACAAATTGCATCAATTTGCTCATTTTCATATGATGCTCTCACGCAGCCCTCAACTAGCTTTGTAAGCTCCTTTACCAAATATGTTCCTTGCTTGTATTTCAAAGCCAAAATCATATCACGAATTGCTCCATCATAAATTGTTGCACTACGTGCCATATCATATGATGGAGGCTCCTTCAAACAAGAGGAGCAATACATAAAACCATGCGCACCATCTCGTGGCATATTTCCACAAATTTTACAGCATCCAACTGTTGGGCGAATCGTTATGGTTTCTTGGCAAGCCAAACACAGATAACTGTCTCCACTTGCCTCTCCACAAGAAATACAATGGCGTGGAGTAACAAGATCACCTAGCGTACGAAAAAAGCCGGCAATCTCATTTATAGGCTTGTGAAAAAAATCTGGCAGCTTCATGAAACAAATAAATTATATATTTGCCAATATCTCAATTGCACTGCGCTCCAATGAACCACGTTGAGAATCAACTACAGCCTTTGCTGCAGCACCTAGTGTTGCGCGTTTTTCAGGAGATGCAATTAAATCGCGAAGTGTTCCCTCAAGCTCTGAAATGTCAGAAAGAATAAGCATTGAGTTTTGTTCTTTAAAGCTATTCATTACAGGAACAAAATTCTCTGTATGAGGACCAACAATAACAGGCTTTCCTATTGCCGCTGGCTCAATCATATTTTGTCCGCCAACATTTGGATCAAATGATTTTCCAACAAGTACAATATCAGCGCAATAATACATAGATGAAAGTTCACCGGTTGTATCCACCATTAAAATTGTATCTTCTGCCGGAGTAATTGTCTCAGTTCCTTGCTTAGTGCGGCTGCGACGAATTGTCTTTACACCTATGTTTGCCAACTCTCGCTCTACCTCATCACCACGCTCCATATGTCGAGGAACAAGTATCAGCTTAACATTTGGCTGAGCGATATTCTTCCATGCTTGAGCAAGTGCAAGCTCCTCACCTGGCCAAGTGGAGCCGCCAAGAATTACAGTATCTGTTTCCTTTATTCCTGCAGCCTCGCATGTTGCTTTTGCTTGTGCAAGCACCTCTTCTGCCACTGGTTTAATATCAAATTTTACAGATCCCATTACTTTAATCTTATCAGCCTTTGCACCTGCATCAATTAAACGCTGCTTATCCAATTCACCTTGAACAAGCATCACTGTAAAGCAATCAAATACTGGACCAAAGAAATATTTTAAGCGCTTATAATTTGGAGCAGATTTATCTGAAACACGGCCATTAACAAGGAAAAGTTTTTTACCCTGTTTCTTCATTGCTCTGATAATATTTGGCCAAAATTCTGACTCAGTTAAAATAAATGTATCAAAATTGATTTTTGGCAATGATCTGCGAATATGGCTAGGAAAATCTACTGGCAAATAAATCACCACATCATCTGGCTGTGCGAGCTTCTCACAAACGGCACGACCTGTAGAGCTGGTTGTTGAAATAACAAAAGAAGTACCTGGCTTACGTTGGCGTAACTCTTGAATTACATTTCCTGCAAGATTTGCTTCACCAACACTTACTGCATGAATCCAAATCCGCTTCTTTTCTCCTAAACGCTTTTCCACCTCAGGTGAAAAGCGACCAAAACGCTCATGGAAATTTGCTCTGTAGCCACCACGCTTTTTCATACGAATAAAGAATTTAGGCAACATCAATGTATAAGCAATTGCAAAAAGTATATTATAAAAAAACCAACGCATTTCTTATCTCCTTTAAATCTCTTCGTTAATTTATATATTACTTTGAACGACGAAGAATATATCCTTTGAACACAGAGCTGAACTCAAGAGGCTTTGACTTCTCAGGTCCAATTTGTTCAAATGTATAAATTCGATTTTCTTCTTTGTTGTACCAAATAATCGCCTCACCATTATGCCAACGACGGCGCATATAGCGATCACTGTGATGCTCGCGCAATGCACTATATTTCAGTATGCGCCCATCCAACCCATTCACTGTGCATTTTGAAACTAATTCAGCTTGGATATTAAGTGTACGCAGAACAGAATTATAAAAATCAAACAAATCCTTTTTACCAAGAATCATTGACGCCATTCCCCAACGTCTGAATGTAACACGGCGAAGGCTTTCCTCTCCTTCAAAAAGCATCATTGCATTTGCTGGCAAGGTAACCATATCTTCAATTTTATAATCCAAAGGAAGTGAACAATGAATACCATAGAGAGAATACTCTCTCTCCTCTGGAGAATCATTGTATGAACAGCTATTTAAAATTGGAAATATCACTTCCTCACGATATGTTTCAGAGCGATCACCTTCAAAAATCCAGCGAACCAAATGCTGTGTTTCAGCATTATATCCCAATGCTTGACATGGAACCATTTGGTCATCCATCCAGCCAACTAAAAAATTCCCAACATCTGTAGTCTTAACATCATCTACATTTTTATTTTTATCTTTTTTGTAGATATTGTTCTGAATAAATGTTTTCATCGTTGTCAAACGATTTGGTTCACGTAAGCATGGCTCCCAGCTGACTGTTGCCTTAAGACCAACACGTGTACCAAACTCAATACGGCCAACACGATCCTCAACTGAATATTTTGTAACCTCCCAATCATGTGGCACTGTTGCACGAATATGATGCCAGGCAATAAAATTTCCTACTACTGGAACTGGAGGTGGAGTCATCTCTCCCTTATTTAAATCTTTTTCTTTTGCCATCTCAATCAGCCTTTAAAAATCATTATCAAAGCACAAACACCAATAAACAATATCACATCCAAGATAATAGCAATATCTTGTGTCAGTGTCTTTTCTGGGCGACCACCCTGTCCCTTACAGATGGTCAAATATACATAACGAAAAATTCCAAAAGTAACAAATGGGATTGTTATAAACATTTGCTCTGTGCCTAGCTTTTCTATTGTCGTTGGCGAAAGTGTATAAATTGAATAACATACAACAGACAAAGCAGAAACTGCAGCAATAAGCACAACCAACAGTTCCTTACTATATTCGCCTAAAACGCGCCTATGCTCTACGGCATGCTCTCCCAAAACCGTGAGCTCATTATAGCGCTTACACATAGCAAGTAACAATGCCACACTAAAGGTACAGACAAGCATCCAATTTGAAGCATCTACACCAGCTGCAACTGCACCAGAATATACGCGCAAAACAAAGCCAGCAGCTATCATGAATACATCTACTATCACAACTCGCTTAAGCCACAACGTATAAAGCACCTGAAGCACAAAATATAGCATCAAGCAACCCAACAGTGCTTTATCTACAATAGCACCAAAACCTATGGAAAGATATAATAAAACTCCTGCCTCTATTGCTGCCAACCATTTTGGCAATGCACCAGATGCGATTGGTCGCTTACGCTTTTCTTCATGAACACGATCACATTCTGCATCATGTATATCGTTCATTATATACACGGCACCAGCCACAAAGCAAAATGCCAGAAATGCATAAAATGTATTCTCTATCGCTGTGTAAAGAGAAATATGCTGATGCTTATCTGACAGGCCAAAAAACAAACCAGCCCAAACCAGTACATTTTTTATGCACTGGCGAGGACGAATTACACTTATAAAGGCTGGAAGTTGCATTAGAAATATCCTTGCTTAGAAAAACTTTTTAATTAAGCCAAGAATACCTTGCTTCCATGGCACACGATGTGATACACCACTTTGATTCTTGAAGCTTTCAACATTTGCCTTATACCAATCAAAATTACGTAGCAAAGCTTGCTTATTTGAATATTTTGGCTTAAAACCAATCTGTTTCTCAGCCTTCTCAATGCTTACAAAACTATCCTCACATGCAGTTTCATAAACCCACTTATACAAAGGTGAGAGATGTAAAAGTTCAAGAAAACGCAATGCCCAAATTACAGGACGAGATGGGAAGCCCAAAATTCGCTTACCAAAACCAGCAGCATCAAGCACTGCTTGATAATCCTGTTTCATTGTTTCAAATTCCTTTGCACCAACATTGAAGGTATCATTAACAACCTCCTCAGGCAACGTCATGCAGCTCCAAATTGCATCGCACAAATCTTCTACATCAAGTAATTGATAACGATTATTTCCTGAACCAATCATTGGGAAATTATGACCTGTAAGAGCCCAATCATACAAAAGAGCAAAGACACCAAGACGCTCTGGTCCGACAAAGGATTTAGGGCGAATTATAGGAACACACTGTCCCTTTGCACGAAATTCCTCGCAAACCTTTTCTGCTTCTACCTTTGCTATTCCATAAGGACCAACACCAACAAGCTTGTCTGTCTCATAAAGAGGATGGTGATCTGGAATACCATATACCGCAGTTGAAGAGATTTGAATTGCGCGTTTAATTCCTAAATCCATTGCGACTTGCATTACATTGCGAGAGCCATCAATATCGGTAGTGAAAATTTCTTCTTTTGTATAGAGAGGCAATGCAGCTGCACAATGCACAACAATGTCACAGCCATCCATAGCTTTGCGCATATCCTCTACATTACGAATATCGCCTTTTATAGCAACAACATAATCCTTATCAGGATAATCAAAATCAGCAATATCATAGGAAACTAATTTTTCAACACCTTTCGCTTTAAGATAGCGAATCAAATTAATTCCTAGAAATCCGGCTCCACCAGTAATAAATGCTTTCATAACAATAAATTATAAATAGATAAAAATTCTCATTAAATTCGCTTAAATTCTACCATACAGGCATATAAAATTCAATTAAATTATAAGTTTTGCGCGCGCACGCGAGAAATGTCATGTGTAAAATAAGAACAACACCCGCAATAAATATCGGCAGAAGCATCAAAATGACATAGATAGTCTATTTTACTGGCCTAAAACGACAAGCAAGACGTAAACCTAAGCAATCACTCTTGCTATCTGAATTAAGCCAAAACCAGTCACCTGTCTCGCAAAAAAAAGCATCGCTATAACAGCTGCCACCACGCAGAAAGCGTCCCTCTTCATTATGGAAAGAAGCAGTCCACTCATACACATTACCATGCATATCATAAAGCCCCCACATATTTGGTAACTTCTGTCCAACAGGATGAGTCTGATCTCCGGAATTATTTTTGCACCAGCCCATCTCATTGATTGTGCCTTCACGTCCATCCGCAAGCAATCCAACTTGTCCTGTGCCTCCTGCGCTGCATGCATACTCCCACTCTTCTTGTGTTGGCAAGAAAAATTCAATTCCCAATCGCTTTACATCTGAAGTAGAATTTGTTTATTTGGTTAATTCGCATTTATAACGGACAACGGTTTCGCCATCATAGGTTTCAGAGAACTCCACAATGTTAAAACCATTCTTCTGATAAAACCAAACGGCATCATTATCTGTTTCAGCATATACAAATAAC
>JAFPBK010000115.1 GCA_017424105.1 Kiritimatiellia bacterium
GCCAAAGCAGCATTTGAGCAGAGCGACTGCTCTACAGAGCGCAACCTTCGCGCCCTAGAATCCATCTACAACTCCGTACGATAATCCCGTACGATAATCCTTAATTCGAAATTCTACTGACGAATTAAGGATATATTAAACTTTTTGTGCTTTGGTATTGTTTTGACTATAAGCCCATGACTTGCTTTAGATAAGCCTCAAACTCATCATATTTGCCAATGCGGCAAAGCAAATCCATACCGAAATAGCGGTTGCGCATATATGAAACACCTTTCAGTGTCTCAAAAAAGCGTTCTGGTGTAACACCAATCTGATCAATTGTATATGGAGCACCAACTATACGAAGATTTTCGCGCACCTCAGCAAATGGCATAATTTGTGCACGTAATTTAGGTGCTAAATCGCTCCAAGCTTCCTTGATTTTTGTTAGCTCAATGCGTAGTGCATCTGGTGTGATGTACTTTGTTTTCATTTCGCTTTCAGCTCTTCTAATATGTGCCTCGCGAGAGCCATATACCTTCGGAAATTCTGCCTTCAAAGCATCAAAGTTTGGCCACCACTTTGCCACAACTGCTTCTACATCTAACTGAGACAAATCTTGCTCTAAAATAAATTCTAAAATTGCTGTGGAAACAAGTGTACCAATACCAACCTTAAAGCCGTGTGATACAGGAGCTCCATTAAAGCACAAATCTTCCATATCCCAATAGTGAGAAATTTGATGCTCTGTGCCACTTGCTGGACGAGATGAGCCCATTGCCTGCATTGCAAAGCCACTCATAATCAGGCCCTTGCATAGTCCTGCAATCTCATCTACATCACCTGCAGCAACTCCCTCAGGATTTGATAAAGATTTGCGTAGAGAATCTTGAACCAAAGACCATGCCACAGGATGAATCTTTTCTGAATCAATTAAATCAGCAACCAACCAATCTGCACCTGCAGGTAGTTTAGCAATCAAATCTGCATAACCACTTGCTGCCATTTCTTTTGGTGCAGCTGCAGCAATCTCAGTATCAATTAAACAACCCAGAGGAGCTTTACAAGAGAGCGTTTGCTTCATACCATCTTTGGTAATTGCTGCGCCAAAGCTTGTATAGCCATCCATAGAAGCAGCGGTACCAATTACTGCATAACGCTCTCCTACTTCCTCTGCCATACGCTTACAAAGGTCATTTATTGTTCCTGAGCCAACTGCCAAAATTGTTGGGCGATTTGCCTCATTAAGATATGCCTCGCGTAGAACATCAATCCACTTATACTCTGCATGGAACGGAGCACCATCTGCTCCTAACATAAAACGCTTAACAGCAATTCCATCGTTAGAAAGTGCAGCAGCTACTTGCTCACCAGCTACACGCCATGTATTTGGGTCTGCAACTAAAAATACGCTATTTAACTCTGGATAAAGATCACGCAAAAAAGCAACAGAGGAGCCGATGGCTCCTCTCTCGATAATGCATGCCTTAGTATCTGTTGTATACTTTAATGCATTCAAAATATCGTTCATAAAATTCCTCTTACTTAGCGCTATTAACTAGCTCGCGTAGCTTAGGTAATGCTTCAACCATGCATTCAGCCAAGCGTAGCTGTGATCTTGCGCGGCGCAAATTATGGCCTTCAAACTTGATGCTGAAATAAACATCTCCCTCAAGATAGTCTGTAAGGAAGCGTACAGCAACCTCTGTTGTCATAGCAATACCTCCGTCAGGAAGCAGCTCAACCTCACGATCATTTAGCACGCCCTTAGCACCCTTTAGGAAGCCTCTGATTAGAGAGTTATAAATATCAAAGTTGATTGCAATCTTTGACAGGTCTTCTTCGTCCTCAGCTGTCTGGCTTGACATACTACGAGCCATATCACCAAAATCATGGCCAGCTAAGCCAGGCATACAAGTATCAAGATCAATAACACAAATTGCATTACCAGTTGTCACATCAAGAAGAATATTTGAAAGCTTTGCGTCATTGTGAACAACGCGCTCAGGAATTTCACCATTATCAAATGCTTCTTGAAGTGCAAGTGCATATGGCTTAATTGCCATAAGTCCATCAAAAATCTCTTTAGATTCTGCAAAGCGGCCAAACTTATCTTCCTTTGCAGCACGCTCCAAACGCTCATAGCGCTTACGTGTATCGTGGAAAGCTTTAATTGTTTCTACCAAGCGTGGACCAGTAATACCTGATAGCATACCTTGGAACAAGCCAAAAGCCTCAGCTGTTTTGAAAGCCTCAAGAGGAGACTCTGCCACCTGCTTGCCAACTGCATTATTAATGTAGCGATACATGCGCCAAAAGCCTAGCTTTTCATCATCAACAGCTGGTGCACCATCAACTGTACGGATAAAATGCAAATATGAGCGAGTCATATTCATATTATGCTCTTTTGCATAATTGCTCATCTGCTCAGAAACGCGAAGAACATTATCCATCAAGCCTGGTAAATCAGGGAATACCTTTCTATTCAGGCATTGCAAAACGTAACGATGTACATCAGAAGATGTAATCTTACAATCAACAAAGTATGTCTGATTTATATGACCACCATGTGATTGCTCAATATG
The DNA here is from genome assembly GCA_017424105.1 of Kiritimatiellia bacterium. Lineage (GTDB taxonomy): Bacteria > Verrucomicrobiota > Kiritimatiellia > RFP12 > UBA3636 > RGIG990. The sequence goes on from JAFPBK010000115.1 coordinate 2,565, forward strand.
AACAACCTCTCCTTCTGGAAAGAAGTTAGCAACTACTTGCTTAATGGTTTCCTCTGAATGTGTCATAACAAATCCCCCTTAAATGTGTTTGAAATTAGTTGTTTTCACCAGCAACACGGCCTAGCTCGGCCTTTAGACGTAGCTCAGCATTAGACTCAACCAATGCTGTAATTAGCTCCTCCATTAGTCCTTCCATGATACGATCCAGACTATAGAGAGTAAGATTGATGCGGTGATCAGTTAAACGATTTTGTGGGAAGTTGTAGGTACGAATGCGCTCACTTCTATCGCCAGAGCCAATCATAACCTTACGTGCACTACCCATACGCTGCTCTTCTTGGATACGAGCATTTTCTAGAAGACGGGAACGGAGCGCAGCCATACATTTATCCTTATTATGGTGCTGTGAACGCTCGTCCTGACTTTGTACTACAATACCTGTTGGAAGGTGAGTAATACGAACTGCTGAGTCTGTTTTATTAACGTGCTGACCACCAGCGCCACCTGCGCGATAGAAGTCAATACGTAAATCCTCTGGCTTAATCTCCAGCTCATCGTCATCATCTGCCTCTGGAAATACCGCAACTGTAGCTGCTGATGTATGAACGCGACCCTGAGACTCAGTTTCTGGCACGCGCTGTACGCGATGGCCACCGCCTTCATAACGTAGAGCTGCATAAGCACCCTCGCCCTCAACATTGAAAACGATTTCTTTATAGCCACCAAGTTCAGACTGGCTGGCATCAAGCAGATTTACCTTCCAGCCTCTGATTTCTGCATAGCGGCAATACATGCGATATAAATCGCCTGCAAAGATTGCTGCCTCATCACCACCTGTACCTGCGCGAATTTCAACCATTGCATTACGGCGCTCATCTGGGTCAGGTGGAAGCAAAGCAAAGCTTAGTGCTTTCTCTGCAGCAGGAACTGCCTCCTCATTCTCTGCAAGCTCAGCCATTGCCAGCTCTTTGAGCTCTTCATCTCCATCTGGATCAGAAACAATAGCCTTTGCCTCTTCGATTGAATCGACAAGTGTAAAATATTTCTTTGCACATGCTTCAAGCTTTCTCAAGGAAGAATGCTCACGAACTAGAGCACGATACTTCTTTTGATCAGAAGCAGCCTCTGGTCCTGAAAGTAGAGTTTCCACTTCCTGCAAACGTACTAAAATTTTTTCAACTTGAGTTTTCTCTATCATGGCAAAAATATTATTTTAAGTAAAATTAAAAAAATCAGGTGGAGCCTCAAAAAAGTGGCTCCACCTGAAATAACAATTCGAGCGTAGGAACTACTTCTTGATGCCGTAACGGCGCTTGAAGGAGTCAATACGACCCTCTGTATCGATAAATGTCTGCTGACCTGTGAAATATGGGTGGCAAGCAGAGCATGTGTTAACATGCATCTCTTTTACAGTTGAATTTGTTTCGAATACGTTACCGCAAGCGCAAGTTACCTTGGCTGGGCCGTATGATGGATGTACGTCCTTTTTCATCGTTAAAATCTCCTAATTAATTATTGTTGTAATCAATACACGGTAGATAATTAAGCTAGCTGAGCCTTAGCTTTTTCAACTAGAGCTGTGAAAGCTGCTGGATCTGCGATTGCGATCTCAGATAGAACCTTACGGTTTAGCTTGATATCTGCCTTTGTTAGACCTTCGATGAAACGGCTGTATGTAATACCATTTGCGCGAGCAGCTGCATTGATACGTGTGATCCACAAAGCGCGGAAATCACGTTTACGTAGTTTGCGGTGCTCTGTAGCCATACACATTGCGCGATCTACAGCCTCTGTAGCTGTACGGAAGTTCTTACTTCTATTACCGCGGAAGCCCTTGGCCAATTCTAGTCTGCGACGACGACGCTCTCTTGATGCAGGCGCATTAGTTGCACGTGGCATAGTCTTTTCTCCTTAATTTAAAATTTTATTGTTAAGCATCTATGCTAGTGCATTAGGATGCAAGTAATTTCTTAATACGCTTCTGCTCTGGTGCAGCCAAAGTTGCTGTACCGCGTAGATTGCGTTTACGTTTACGTGTCTTGCAGCTTGCCAAGTGGCGCTTGCCAGCACGAGCGGAGAGGACCTTACCGGTCGCAGTTATCTTGCAGCGCTTTGACGCTGCTTTATGTGTCTTCTTTTTAGGCATTTGTTTACCCCGTTTTGCGGCTTAATTGCCGGATTATTAACCATGTACCATCTGCTTATAAATTACTCATTCATAAGCAATTCCTGCTATCACTACTCTTTATCCTCTGTTTGCATATGAGCGCACGGTGGTGAGCGTTCATCGCATCAATTTGCGTTTCAGCTACAGGGAGAGAAGCTTTAACAAGAACACTGATTGAGCAAAAGAGATTTAACCTCACAACTCACCAGTTGAGCTATCGCCCCTACTTGGTACAAATAAGGCAAATAAAATACCTTATTTTTGAAAAAAAATCAAGTACAAAAGCTAAAAATTAGCGATAAGATACTAGATTTAGGGACGATACTTAAAATTTAGAACTATATTGCAATCTCTCTAGGTGTTTCCATGCCATGACGCTGCATATAATCTGCAATTCCATCAATTACACGGATAGGTGTTGTTGGATCAATAAAGTTAGCTGTACCAACAGCCACAGCTGTTGCACCAGCAGCCATAAGCTCAATAGCATCCTTTGGCTCCATAATGCCACCCATACCAATCACAGGAACATCTACTGCATGAGTTACCTCCCACACTAGCTTTACTGCGATATGGTGAATTGCGGCACCAGAAAGACCACCTGTCTTATTTGCAATAACATGCTTTCTTGCTTCAATATCAATTGCCATTGCAGGAACAGTATTGCATACACTTAACGCATCAGCACCAGCATCTACTGCCTTCTTTGCATAAATTGTGATATCTGGTACATTTGGTGCCAGCTTTGTAATAAGTGTTAATGAGGTTTGTTCACGCACTGCCTGCACAACCTCTGCCATCAAATCTGGATTTGCACTAAATGAAGAACCACCCTTCTTTACGTTAGGGCAAGAAACATTTAGCTCTAAAGCATCAATGCCCTCTACCTTGTCTAGAAGTGCTGCTGTCTCTGCGTAGCCCTCTACGCTTGTGCCCCACATATTCACAATTACAGGAACATTCTTGCTACGAAGAAATGGCATATCATCCTTAACAAAGCCCTCTACACCAGGTCCCTGCAAACCAATTGCATTAATCATTCCTCCTGTAACCTCACAAAAACGAGGAAGTGGATTTCCTGGACATGGATCCTTCTTAATACCCTTTACTGTGATAGCACCAAGTCTCTCAATATCTATTAGCTCAGAATATTCCAACCCATAACCAAAAGTGCCAGAGGCAACTGTTACAGGGTTCTTCATCTCTAGCTTACCAATTTTTACTGATAAATCCATTTTTATGCCTCCCAAACAATTGTGCCACTCTTGAAGATTGGACCATCCTTACATACACGTAATGTCTTCTCTTCAACATTGCCAGCTGCATTTGTCACGCGAACCTTTTGAATACAACCTAGGCAAGCACCTACGCCACATGCCATACGATGATCAAGAGACAACCATGCTACTCTACCAAAACGTGCTGCACGCTCATCAATTGCCTTAAGCATTGGCTCTGGACCACATGCATACATCTCTGCCTTTGTTTCAGGATGAGCCTCTAGCCAAGCATCCAATGCTGCTGTAACAAAACCTTTTGTTCCAACACTGCCATCATTTGTGCAAAGCTGAACCTCCCAGCCTAGCTTCTCAAATTCCTCTGTAATCAAAATATCTTCTGAGGTACGGCCACCAACAAAAAGCACACCCTTTTGAGGCAGCTGCTTTGCAAGGAACAATAGAGGAGCAACACCAAAGCCACCACCAATCAACAGAGGTGTTGTGGCAGAGTCACAAAGAGGAAATACACCATCACCTAACGGACCAAGAATATTTACCTTTTGACCTACCTTCAAATCACCCATGGCAAATGTGCCACGACCCACCTGCTTGTAAAGGATAGTTAGCACTCCATCCTCTGCACCACAAATACTAAAAGGACGGCGCAAAGCTGTTGCCTCTAAATTAGGGATACGCACCTGAACATATTGACCAGGTTTGGAAGCTGCAGCCATCTCTGGTGCTTTAAATTTAATTAGACGGTAGCCACCTTTCAGTGGTTCATGAAAGATAATTTCTGCATCATCAAGTTGCATATATTGCCTCTCTTCAATTTGTTAATAAAAGCATTCTATATTGGGGACATATTTTGTCCATACAAAGGAAAAACCGAACAAGGCAAATTAGCCCTGTCCGGTTCACCATAACTTAAATATTGTGGCCTGAAGCCATATATTTAAATATAACTTATTCAGCAGCCTTTGCTGCTTCTAGCTCGCGCTTTACTCGTGCTGGACGAGTTAGCTTGTTGCGAATCTCTAGTGGGCTCATCTTGTCTGCTACCTCTTGTGGAACGCCAAGAGCAACTAGACGTTTTTTCTGAGCCTTCTGGCGACGTGCACGCTCTGCTGGTGTCTTTTTAGGACGACGAACATGCTTTAAACCTTTAACTGCGTCATGATTCTGTAATGACATGGTGGACTCCGAATTACGTAATTATTTTATTGAAGTTAAAAATCTTTTTGCGAGTGCAACGGCACTCGCCTTCTGCACTTCAAAAAATGAAACAATATTTACTCATTTTTGGGCTTAAAAGTCAAGTACTAAATTAAATATTTAGTTTGATTTAATAAAAAAAGTGAAACAAATATGAAAACAATGCTCAATTTTAACCATCAAATCTAACAAAAATAACAAGAAAAAACAAAATTTTTACAATATCAACTATGATTTAACAAGACTCAACAGAGATTCGTCTATTGTTCTGATTCACACTTTATAGGTTCTACATGGATGATTATATGCGTACGCTGACCATAGCGCTCCTTAATTTGATACTCTATATTCTGCGTTAGTTTATGTGCATCCTCTACATACATATCTCCTGGCAATCGAACATGTACCTCAATTGCATAACTTGTGCCAATATTGCGTGTGCGTAAATTATGTGGGTCACACACACCAGGATTGCTTCGTATTATTTTTATTATCTCTTCCTCTACATCCTCAGGAAGAGATTTTTCCAATAATTCATTAACTCCTGGCAGCACAAATTCAATACCTGCCTTTATTACGATAATACTTACAATGATTGCTGCAATTGGATCAAGAACTCGCCAATTATCTCCTAAAAGAATAGCTCCTCCAATACCAATAGCTGTACCGATAGAAGAAAAAGCATCAGATCTATGATGCCATGCATTCGCAACCACAGCTGGGCTTGAAAGTGCTTTACCTCTGATAATTGTATATCTGAAAAGTATCTCTTTTACAACAATTGAAACAATTGCAGCCCAAAATGCAAGCATATTTGGCTCTGGAATAGAATTACCATTAACAATTGCAACAATTTCAAAAAAGCCATATCGCAAGATACCAAAGCCAATTCCTATGAGAGCAATACCCACAATAATTGATGAAAGAGTTTCAAACTTACCATGTCCAAAATCATGATCTTCATCACGTGGTTTTGACGCAATACGAACAAAAATAACTACAGCCAAGTCTGTGGCAAGGTCAGAAACAGAGTGAATAGCATCTGCTAACATTGCAGTACTATTACCCAATAAACCAGCAACAAGTTTTGCTATTGATAGCAATACATTTACTACTGCTCCAATAAATGTAACTTTATAAATTTTATGTTCTCGTGTACTCATTAAATCACTCACTGATTTAATTTTATGCGATATATTTTAACAAAATAGAGAAGCAATACAAATTACTTAATCACTATTGTTAAACTCATTGGCAAATCAAACCAGAGGACCTTCTGCTTAAGTGTTTCTGACTTATATCCCCAATGACCTTCACTTATAGATGTATTTGCCGGAGGTAATACTATAGTTGCTGATGACTTTAAATTTTCTGGTGTTGCAGCAGCAAAATTCTCCCACTCTGCCTTATCTGAAAAACGAACATGATGGATAACAGGAAACTTTCCTAAGATTAGTCCTGAACCAGAAAAATCAACTTTACCTATTTCAGGAACACCATTCCACCATACATGAAGATCAGCATTTCCCATAAGTCCTGCAGTACATGCTTCTACATTTTCAATAGATGCTGGAATTACTAAATTTGTAAGAGCACCACAATATGGAAAACAATTCCATCCTACTGTTTTTACACCTTCATGAAGAATTACACTTTCAAGTTTTTGTGCTTGGAAAAATGCATTACGTGTAGAAGTGACTCCACCTCCAAGCTCAACTGACCTAATGCCACAATTCTGAAAAGCAGTATCACCTAGTGATGTCAATTTCAAAAGCTTAAGATCACGATTATCTCCTGTCAAATTAGGCATTGTATGAAAAGCCATAGTACCGACATCTTTAATATTTTCTGGGAATTGATTCTCAAAGGTTGTAACACCTGAACATTTTTCAAATGCTCTTTCTCCAATTGATGTAATCACATTATTCCATTTAATTGAAGTTAATGCTGAGTTTTCCTTCATAAACCAATTATTAACTTTTTTCATACCAGAGCCAAAAACAACACGTTCAATAGCTGTACTATAAAAAGGATGATATCCTGTTGATGTTAATGAATCAGGAAGAATCAGCTCTCCTCTCAAATTAGTACAACTGATAAAAGCACTTTTACCAATAGTTGTAATCGTATCGCCAAGCACTAATTTTGTGACATTTAAATTTCCTTTAAAAGCTTCATCAGCAATCCTGTCTAAAACATAACCATCAGCGATACCAGAGGAGAAATCTAATTCAACAGCTGTCGCATTCCCTTTATTATCTCCAATTGTTAATTTTATGCCAGAAGCAGTGACATTATTAAGAACAACTGTTCCTTGGGACAATGTTTTATCAGTTGGATTATATACCCATTCTGCTGTAGCAACAACACTTGATAACAATATTGACAAACATACAAATTTAAATTTCACAACAAAAACCTTTTTACGGATTAACATTATAATTTATAACATTTTAACATTGAGAATGGTAACAAATTTAGATAAAATTTTCAAGACAATCCACCCAAAGAAAATTAATTCTTAAAATAATAATTAAAATAAGCATGACAGCTAAAACCCAATAGCCACCACGCTTACATCAACTTTAGCAAATTAAGAATAATTATTTAATTCTTCTCGAACATATTACGAAACAATGCTTCATATGCCGCAGGCATACTTTATGGTGCTATGCACCGCTTCATAGCGCTTGCGCTGCTTCATCTAAATTCGCCCCCGAATTTAGGCTATTGTCCCTACCTAAAACAGAGAGCAATATATATGTGTGCTTAACTGGGGTGTAGGACGTCCCCGTCTTACACGTTAACTGGGCTGTAAGACGTCCCCGTCTTACAGGATAACTGGGCAGCATGGCGCCCTCGCCTTGCTAAAACTTTAAATAATTCCACCGCATATATTGCTTCGCAATGCTTCATATGCCGCAGGCATGCTTCATGGTGCTATGCACCGCTTCATAGCGCGAAGCGCTGCTTAATCTAAATTCGCCCCCGAATTTAGGCATAACTTTGGGGTACATATTTAACTGGGGTGTAGGACGTCCCCGTCCTACACGTTAACCGGGCTGTAAGACGTCCCCGTCTTACAGGATAACTGGGCAGCATGGCGTCCTCGCCTTGCTAAAACTTTAAATAATTTCACCGCATATATTGCGAAGCAATGCTTCATATGCCGCAGGCATGCTTCATGGTGCTATGCACCGCTTCATAGCGCTTGCGCTGCTTCATCTAAATTCGCCCCCGAATTTAGGCATAAAAAAAGGCGCCCCGAAGGACGCCTTTTTTTATGCTATTACATCATTCCATCCATTCCACCGGCACCAGGTATTGGAGCTGGCTTCTTCTCTTCTGGAAGCTCTGTAATCATGCACTCTGTTGTTAGCAATAGACCTGCAACAGAAGAAGAGTTCTGGATTGCTAGGCGTGTAACCTTAGCAGGATCAACAATACCCTCCTTAATCATGTCTACGAACTCGTCAGTAGCTGCATTGTAACCCTGACCGCCCTTTGCCTTCTCAACCTCAGAAACAACTAGAGCTGCTTCCTTGCGGCCTGCATTACGTACAATCTGACGTAGAGGAGCCTCTAGGCAGTTGTAGATAATCTGCATACCAACCTTCTCATCTGAAGTCTCAGCTGTCATTGCATCAGCAAGAGCCTTGCGGCAGCGTAGTAGTGCAACACCACCACCTGGAACAATACCCTCTTCTACTGCAGCGCGTGTTGCATGTAGAGCATCGTCAATACGATCCTTCTTCTCCTTCATAGCTACCTCAGTTGCTGCACCTACGTTGATAACTGCAACACCACCAGCTAGCTTAGCTAGACGCTCCTGAAGCTTCTCGCGATCGTAATCAGATGATGTCTCATCCATCTGGTGCTTAATCTGGCCAACGCGTGCCTGGATAGCAGATGTCTTACCAGCACCCTCAACGATTGTTGTAGCATCCTTCTCTACTGTTACGCGCTTTGCCTGACCTAGATCCTCTAGACCAACATTGTCTAGCTTGATACCTAGCTCTTCAGAAATCATCTTACCGCCTGTTAGGATTGCGATATCCTCAAGCATTGCCTTACGACGATCACCAAAGCCAGGTGCCTTTACAGCGCAGATGTTTAATGTGCCACGTAGCTTGTTAACTACTAGAGTTGCTAGAGCCTCGCCATCAACATCCTCAGCGATGATAAGTAGTGGCTTGCCTGTCTTTGCAACGTTCTGTAGAACTGGTAGCAAATCCTGTAGAGAAGAAATCTTCTTCTCGTGGATTAGGATGTATGGGTTATCTAGGATAGCTTCCATTGAATCTGGATTTGTTACGAAATATGGGCTTAGGTAACCCTTATCGAACTGCATACCCTCTACAACGTCAAGAGTTGTCTCAATTGTCTTAGACTCCTCAACAGTGATTGTACCATCCTTACCAACCTTCTCCATTGCCTCAGCAATCTTAGAACCGATTTCCTTGTCGCCATTAGCAGAGATTGTTGCAACCTGAGCGATTTCTGTGTGCTCCTTAACCTTCTTAGATAGCTTTGCTAGGCTGTCTGTAACTACTGCTACAGCCTTGTCAATACCACGCTTTAGAGACATTGGATTTGCACCAGCTGTTACGTTCTTTAGACCCTCGCGGTAAATTGCCTCAGCAAGTAGTACTGCAGTTGTTGTACCGTCACCAGCTGTGTCATTTGTCTTAGAAGCAACCTCACGAACCATCTGTGCACCCATATTCTCAAATGGGTCTGCTAGTTCGATTTCCTTTGCTACAGAAACACCGTCCTTAGTGATTGTTGGAGCACCAAACTTCTTGTCTAGTACTACATTGCGGCCACCAGGACCTAGAGTTGTCTTAACTGCGCGTGCTAGCTTCTCTACACCTGCTAGAACTGCCTGACGTGCATCGTTATCATATTTAAGCTGCTTAGCTGCCATAATTATTATATCCTTTCATGCAGACTCTGCCACAAATGCTCTTGTTTTTTTTGCAAATGGTGGCAGGGTGTGCCTAATTTAAAATAAATTTGTTAATTAAAAAATGATTAGCCAACGATTCCGAGGATATCCTCTTCGCGAACGATCTGATATGTCTTATCGCCCATCTTAACCTCTGTACCGCCGTATTTAGGCATTAGAACAGTGTCACCAACCTTAACGTCGAATGGCAATTCCTTGCCTGCTTCGTCGCGCTTAATACCTAGAGCAACAACTTTGCCCTCCTGTGGCTTTTCCTTAGCTGTATCAGGAATAAAGATACCGCCCTTAATCTGCTCTTTGATTTCAACTGGTTCTACAAGAACTCTGTCACCTAGTGGTCTAATTTTCATTGTTTATTCTCCTAATGATTTAATTAAATTTACGAAATTATTTCTTTTAATGCTGAGTGGAATGATTTCTCCATATGGAGGATTCTCATTCCACTACAGCCACTGCTTTTGGGATTCGTTACTAAGATTAGTCCTTCATCTCAAAGTCAGCATCAACAACCTTCTCGTCGTTCTTGCTGTTTGAAGAGGAAGAATTAGCGTCGCTAGCATTTGATGCATAATCAGCACCAGCTGCTGGGCCCTGCTGCTGTGAAGCATACATCTGCTCTGCAATAGCATTCATCTCGTTTGTCAAAGCTTCCTGCTTTGCCTTGATTGCATCAATATCATCACCCTTTAGAGCATTCTTTAGGTCTTCAATAGCAGACTCAACCTTTGCCTTCTTATCAGCATCAATCTTATCGCCATTTTCCTTAAGAGCCTTCTCTACCTGGTAAACCATTGACTCTGCCTGGTTGCGAGTATCAACAGCTTCGCGCTTCTTTGAGTCCTCATCAGCATGAGCCTCTGCATCGCGAACCATCTGTTTAATCTCTTCCTCAGACAAACCAGAAGAAGCTGTAATTGTAATCTTCTGCTCCTTACCTGTACCCTTATCATGAGCAGTAACGTTTAGAATACCGTTAGCATCAAGATCGAATGTAACCTCAATCTGAGGAACACCACGTGGTGCTGGTGGGATACCATCAAGCTGGAAGTTACCTAGAAGCTTGTTGTCACGAGCAAACTTTCTTTCACCCTGGTAAATCTTGATATCTACAGATGGCTGCTGATCTGCTGCTGTTGAGAATACCTCAGACTTCTTAGTAGGAATTGTTGTATTACGCTCGATTAGTGGAGTAAATACGCCACCTAGTGTCTCAATACCTAGAGTTAGAGGAGTAACGTCTAGAAGTAGAACGTCCTTAACATCGCCCTTTAGGATACCGCCCTGGATAGCTGCACCAACGCCTACAACCTCGTCAGGATTTACGCCCTTATGTGGCTCCTTACCAAAGATTTCCTTTGCAAGCTCCTGGATACGTGGCATACGTGTAGAACCACCAACAAGGATTACCTCATCAATTGAGCTTACGCCAGCATCCTTCATGCAGTTACGGCATGGAGCTGCAGCTCGCTGAATCATATCCTCGCAAAGCTGCTCTAGCTTAGCACGTGTTAGGCTTACTGCTAGGTGCTTAGGACCAGTTGCATCCATTGTGATAAATGGAAGATTGATATCTGTAGAAGGAGCAGAAGAAAGCTCACACTTTGCCTTTTCTGCAGCTTCCTTTAGACGCTGCTTAGCCATTGGATCCTGAGATAGGTCAATGCCATTCTCTTTCTTAAATTCGTCTACCAACCACTTGATAACTACATCATCAAGATCGTCACCACCAAGGTGTGTATCACCGTTTGTAGCCTTTACCTCAAAAACGCCATCACCAATTTCTAGGATAGAAATATCAAAAGTACCACCACCGAAGTCATAAACAGCGATTGTTTCTTCTGATTTCTTATCTAGGCCATATGCTAGAGATGCTGCTGTTGGCTCATTAACAATACGTAGAACCTCAAGACCTGCGATACGACCAGCATCCTTTGTTGCCTGGCGCTGTGAGTCATTGAAATATGCAGGAACAGTAATAACAGCCTGAGTAATTGTCTCACCAAGATATGCTTCTGCATCTGCCTTTAGCTTCTGAAGAATCATAGAAGAAATCTCTGGTGGAGAATATGTATCATCGCCAACCTTGATAGCTGCGTCACCATTCTTAGCTCTTACTACTTCGTAAGGAACAAGTGTGCACTCGTGAGCAACCTCGTCATAACGACGGCCCATAAAGCGCTTAATTGAGAAGATTGTGTTCTTTGGATTTGTTACAGCCTGACGCTTTGCTGCCTGACCAACCAAACGAGAACCATCCTTTGTGAAAGCAACGATTGATGGAGTTGTGCGCTGTCCCTCTGCATTAGGGATAACTACAGGCTCACCACCCTCCATAACTGCCATACATGAATTTGTTGTACCAAGATCGATACCTAGAATCTTTGCCATAATATTTACCTCTTTCTTTCAATAATAAAATTCTTTGTCACAAATGTGACGTTGCCAACAATGTAGCAAAAGGTGTGCCAAGTCCAAAAAACCAATCTTTTTTGTGCTTTTTAAACAAATATGAGACAGTGTGTCACAGATAGGTCGCCCACTGTGACACAAACCAGAGTTATCGTAAATTCGCTCTTTGGAATCCTAGAATCATACAAAATCCTGTACCTTTTCGCACTTTCTGCATCCATGCTTACTTAAACTTCATAATGTATGATAAAAAACTTCATACCTACCCCTATCTGCAACAAATACGGTGCTCTTGCACCAATCCTCTAATTTTGATATAATTTATCACGAAAAATAAAGAAGAAGAAAAATAAAAGAAGAAAATATAAAATATTATTCACAAGGGAAAAATAAATAATGAAAAAATCAAAACTAACCATTGGTCTTATTTGTGCCTCTATTGCTCTATTATCTGGTTGCAGTGATGATACAGATTCAAAAGCAACATTAAGCAAAATAAAAACTTTTGATAACCAAGTTCAAACAGCACTGCCTGGCGAAGAATTTTCAAAGGAATTGATTCTTGAGGCAATCGGAACGACTCATGGTGGATTGTTTGGAGGAACACAAGAAGTTCCTTTTACTAATGAAACTATTATTTTAAAATCAGCTCCAGGTTCTGATTTGATTGTAGAACCATCAACAATAACAACAGATGCCGGTGGTATTGCTCGCGCAAAGGTTACTGCTGGTAAAATTACCGGTGATCAATATCTTGAAATCATTCCTCAATCAAACACCAACAAAGCAATAAAAGTAAGATATGTTACTGGTGTAAAAATAGATGGTTCCGATCAAGAAATTTCCTCTGGCACTGCATCTACTAAACCTTTATCAGTTAAAGTTGTTGATAGCGAAGGCAATCCTATTGTAGGTGGAGATGTATTCTTCAATCTTACAAGTTATCCAAAAGATGGTAAGGATGTTAAGCTTTCATCTGTAGCTACAAAAACAAATGCTGAAGGTGTTGCTGACACATCAATTACTATGGGTAGCGCAACAGGTAAGTATGAGGTAGGTGTTGAAGTTGCAACCTCAGAAACAACAACAAGAAGCATTACCGTTAATCAGCTAGGTATCAATGTATTCTCTCTTTGTATGAATGTATTTGGTGGCCTGGCTATTTTTGTACTTGGTATGAAGCTTATGAGTGACGGCTTAACTAAAGTAGCAGGTGAAAAAATGCGTACACTTCTACATCTGTTCTCCAAGAACAAATATGTAGCAGTTGCTGCTGGTGCTATTGTTACTGCCGTGGTCCAATCCTCCAGTGCTACAACTGTTATGGTCATTGGTTTTATCAATGCAGGTCTATTAAATCTGACACAATCACTAGGTATCATTTTTGGTGCAAATATTGGTACAACAATTACAGCACAAATCATTGCTTTTGATGTTTCAAGCATAACAATGCCATCAATTATTATTGGTATGGTTATGACACTTATTGCTGTAAAAGCATTACGTGGCTGGGGTGAAGCAATACTTGGTTTTGGCTTATTATTCTTTGGTATGGGATTAATGAGCGCTGAACTGAAAGGAATTGCTCAATTCCCATCATTTATGGCAATTTTCCAGGCATTTGATTGCTCCCCTGTAAATGGAGTAATGCCACTTGGTTCTGTGCTTGGTGCTTTGGGAATTGGTATTCTTGTTACAATTATTATTCAAAGTAGCTCTGCTGCTTCAGGTATTGTTCTAGCGCTTGGTGCATCTGGATTGATTAACTTCTATACCGCAGTAATTCTTGTGCTTGGTTCTAATATTGGTACAACTGTTACAGCACAGTTAGCTGCATTGGCTGCAAACAGAATTGCAAAACAAGCTGCTCTTGCTCATACAATTTTCAACTGTATTGGTGTTTTGATCGTATTGCTATCATTCTTCTTTGTTTGGGGTGATGGCGATGAAAAAGCACCTGCATTCTTCCATCTAATCAACAGCTTGACATCCGGCAATGCTTTAGGCGAAATCCCTCAAAATCTTCCTCGTCACATTGCGAATGCTCACACAGTATTTAATGTAGGCACAACATTAATCCTTATTCCTTTCGTTGGTTTACTATCACGCCTATGCGAAAAAATTATCCGAGTTAAAGACGATGAAGAGGTCAAGTATCAATACCTTGAACCACACTTGTTGGATAACCCAATCATTGCGTTGGAGCAGGCAACAAAGAGCTACTCATCAATGCTACATGAAGCATGGGATATGATTGAGTCTTCAACAATGGAGCATTTTGTAAATAACGATTTTGATGATGAAGTAGCGGCTTCTTTTGATGCTCGCGAGCGCGAAGTAGATAAGCATCAGTTTGAGATTACAAACTATTTAACACAAATTACTCGCCGTCCTCTGACCCAGCAGCAAGCAGAATATATTCCTGTGTTAATGCATTGTACAAATGATGCTGAGCGTATAGCAGACTACACAAGCAATATTATTTCACTTGCATCTCGTTTGAAGGAAGCAGAGGCATCCATTTCTGAGGCTGGAATTGAGGATCTAAAGCTACTATTTGCTTGTTTACGCAAGCAAGCAAATCTACTTATGAACTCAATCTCTGAGCATAATGTTGATGCTGCCTATGAAGCTCGTGCAATGGAGAAAGAATTCTCTCGCTTAAGTGGTGAACTTGAGGATAAGCATATTGAGCGTCTTCGCGAAGGAACTTGCCGCGTAATTGTAGGCGTTATCTTCATTGAATTATTAGGCGAGCTAGAAAAAGTATCTAGCAAGCTAGCTACAATCGCAAAGCGCGCTCCTAAAATTCAAGGCTATTTTGAGAGCACAAACTAAATCTTAGACAAGAATGTGCAGCATCGCACACGATGCTGCACACAACTAACATAAAACAGTAAATTTCCAACGTCTAAAAGTGCGAAAGAACTCAAAAAAATCAAAATTTCGCACTCTAATAATATTTCTTATCTTGGGGAGGTCTGGTGCCGCTCTGATCCACACCTAGAGATCAAGAATATTATCTTTACATATATTGCTATGCAATACCACATATGCCGAGGGCATGCTCTATAGCGCTCTCGTTTACGTAACTTCCTCTAAATTCGAACCCGAATTTAGAGAAAGAAAACACCACCGATATTATTCTAAGTTACTTTAGGATTATCAGTGAAGCTAATGGAAGCAAAAGATTTCCCTCCAAAATCAAAATAAACACCAGAAATTTTCATATTAGAGCCATTAACTGTAAATGGTCTATCTGTCTTTTGATCTTCTTCAAAGGAATTTTTAGCATATCCATTAAGAATAAACACTTTTGCCATTTTGTTGGTTTCATACCAATCAGTAGCTTCTCCATCATCAGTGTAACCACGTAAATGTAAATTATCAGGATTAAAAACTACAGCTGATACATCTGTCTCAAAAACATAAGAAACCTCATCAGAGCCATAAAGCCAAATTGTATCTCCCTGTTGGGCAACATTAGCAGCTGCTTGAATTGTTGTAAATGGAGCATTCTTTGCTCCAGTGCTAGTCCCTTCAAATGATGAATCTACATAAATATCACTTGCAATCAAGCTCACACCTAAAACAGGTAAAGACATCAAGATTTTTGTTTTCAAATTCATGGCATTTCTCCAATACGTAATTGTATAAATATCCCTAATTTGGAAATACAACCTTTCTCCAAACTTACTACAATACTACTCTTTTAAATTTTTAAATTCAAGAACATTTATACTTACGATGTTGAAATTTTGTGAAATTATCTTAGTCGTCATACCAGGGCAGAGCCTGGTATGCTACGATATAACGAATCACGTACGCCACGCTCCCGCAGCAACTAGCCATCACGCACGCCACCGAATTAGTTCTACTGCCGTTTTGGGGGTATGTAAAAATAAAGATGTGGCACATTTTTTAGAGCCACACCTTTATTTTTGTTTTACAGAACCTTAACTACTAATAAATAATAATAATTGTTGAAGCCTCACATGGGACATTACCCCAAATACCTGTTGGAAGCTCTCCTTCTACTGTAGGCTCTAAAGCTGTTGAAGGCCAGCCATATGTATAGTGAAGAGAATAACCTTCACCCTGCACTAGTTCAACATTGTCTGTATTGATACCACTCTTCCACAAAACAAGGTGCTGCTTTGTGCTACGTAGAGAATTACGCATTGAAGATTTGTCAACACTAAAGCGAATTTTTCCAGTACTTTCTTCAAGTAGCATACCTGCAAAAGCACGATCGCTATCTGCTACTGATACAAATGGTACTGCTTCAGTGTATTCAACTTCATCTACAACATATGCTACTGTATTTGTGTAGTTACCGTTGGCTGGTTCAAAAACAATATCCATATCTCGTGTCAATGGCTGATCGCTATTAAACAAGCGATGTCTATCTACATTCAAGGACTTAATATCACCAAATACGCCATCAATAACTCGAAGCTGAGCAGACTCGCCTCGCAAACGGAAGCACTGATTTTTTTCACCAAGTGGGTCTACAACAAAAATCTTACGCATTGAAGCTAGGCCCTCAATTGTGAATGACTCTCCATCAGTTCCAAATATTGGATTCCACTCAACAGTAAACTGATTAACCTTATTTGTTACTGGAATAGAGGTGTCTCCAAAATAAAATTTTGAATCAGCACCAACAAAAAGCGATGTTTCCTTTCCAACAATAGCCCATTTTCCTCCGCCTAACTTTAGACAAGCACCATTAGTTAGAGCAAGGGTTGAGCTTGGGGAAGAGTCTGTTCCTAATGTATAGTCAAACATGTCGTATTCCTCAAGAGTTGCATTATCTAGTCGGAATATAGAATTATTTAGTGAAGCAGGAGCGATTGTATCTGCAGTATAAAGATAAGAGGAATCTGCGCCATCACCATAAATAGTTATGTCACTATTTGAGAAATTTAAATTAATTCTTCCCTCAGTATAGCCTTGAAGGTGAATTCTATTTGTTGAATTATTAGGGAATGAGATATAAGTTAGATAATAATTTGGATATCCCATAGCTCCATCAACTGTGGTTGTCCAATTGTTTTTATCCTTCCATTCGCCGTCTAGCACCTCAGCCTTCCATGTGTAATTGATATCATTCTCATTTGTTCGAGCCTCGCGAAGCTGAGTTTCAGAGTTCCACACTGTTCCACCAGAGCCTACATTTTGATAAGTAAATTTCCAATAAATAGTCTTTGGTTCACCAGGGAAAAGGCGACGAATTGTAAATGGACCAGAGGTTGGAATAATAATTACCTCTGGGTCTGCCTCTAGCGTTTCTGGGCTATCGCCTGTCCAAAGAGTAATAGCTGTTGCACCTGCACCAGGTACAGAAATTGTACCATTAAAGGTTATCCAATGATTATTAACTCCACATCTTACATCAATCATGCTTGAAGCAGCAAGAGTTGTAAAGGAGTCAACCACTGTAGCATCCTTCCCTCCATCTGTAGTTTCCGCTTCAACCTTAAAGTATGTCTTAGCAGCAGGAGTAACAGGCACTGTAAAATCATATACACCAGGAGTAGTAACACTTAGGTTTGTTACTGAAGCACTTGATAAATCTTCATTTTCTCCCCAGAATAGCTTCATAGAGAAATCACCTGTACCGACAGAGTCAACACGAACAGAAATTGTTGCCTGATCGCCACAATGCTCTACCTTTGCAACACCAATTACAGGGCTAGATGAATCGATTAACTGACTACCGCTCCATGAGTGAAGACCTGTTTCATCAACAGCAACAAACTTAAACCATACTAGATCAGAAACATCATCAACAGTAAAGGATGCTGTGCCCGAGTTCATATCAATATCTGCAAGCTTTTGTACATGAGCCCAACAATCTATAGAATTTCCTCCATGAATTGGACCCCATACGGCATAAAGCTCTGAGGCTTCTATTGCCTCGCCATAAGATAAATCAAACCTTACTGTGTTATTTTTTGAATCTATTGACCAACTAGAAATGTCTAGCATACGTCCACTAGGTGCTGTACGTAACAGCTCAAAATCTGCGGTATTTTCTAAAGGTAGCCATGCTTCTCCAGGTTTACCCTCAAGAGACGTTACGCCATTAGTATTGTAGCCTAGACCTAACGTAAAGCCCCCAGGTGGAATACCAAAATTTGTGCCTCCTGGGCATGTTAACCAAATACGAATCTTGTGCCAGCCAGTACGTTCTGTTGTGTATGAGACAACCTGTGAAATATCATAATTAGTAGAATAGATTAGATTTTCACCATCAATTTCTAAACGAACGCCATCATAGAAATGCTTAAAGAAGTTATATGTTATACCGCCCTCAAGATATATGTAACCAGCGTATGCATAAGACAAATGTGGACCAACAACCCAAACATTACCATTTGCATCTGTATAGCTACTTCCATGAATACCATTTATATGATTATTTGCAATACCAGCTACAATAGCACCAACCTGAACTGTTACTCCAGGGGCAGATGGGTCAAACTCCTTATTTAGGTCATTTTTACCACTATCAGAGAAACTATACTGATATAGACCTGCCTCTCCAGCCATTCCATTAACAGTCCAACGAGCATCTACCAAAGGCTTTGTTGCAAATGAAATAAAGCTAGAAACAGACTCTGCTCCAGCATCATTGCGTACAACAAGTCTAACAACATACTCGTGTGAAGGACGTAGTGCACCTAACATTACCGTAGCATTACCTACAGCAACATCAGAAACAAGAAGCTTCTCAGTTCCTGTAAATTCGCCTGTCTCTTGATTCCATGCTTCAAGAGAATCTGCAACCTGAGCATAAATATCAGCTGTTCCATCACTTGCTCCAACACC
Organism: Kiritimatiellia bacterium; assembly: GCA_017424105.1. Classification (GTDB taxonomy): domain Bacteria; phylum Verrucomicrobiota; class Kiritimatiellia; order RFP12; family UBA3636; genus RGIG990. The sequence goes on from JAFPBK010000115.1 coordinate 21,382, forward strand.
AGCATGAACAATAGAAACATTAAAACTAATACTATCTACAGATACAGAGTTACCTGAAACAACAAAGGCAGGCTCCTCTGAAATTTCATCTGATGCTTGAAGTCTAAACATCACTACACCACTTCCTCCGTCTGCAGCAGTATAAGGAGTTACATTACTTCCTCCTCCTCCACCGCCACCGTAGCCATCGCGACCCTTTTCATTACCGAAAAACTTGGATGTATTTCCTTGACCAAAGCCACCAATTCCATCTCCTCCAGAAGCCTGATCAGAAGCACCTTTGTAATTGTAATTTCCTCCGCCACCACCGGCTCCATACATTTCTGCGATACCAGAAATGTCGCTAATAATACCAACGCCTCCAGTACCACTCAAGCCCTGACCACGTGATAAGCTTATTGGACTTGATGGGCCACCTGCTCCAGCACCACCTGTAGGAAGACTATTTGCCCCTCCAACTGCATCACCAGCAGCATTCCCTTGAGAAGGGTCTAATGAAATACCTCCTGAGCCAGTAGCCGCAGCACCTCCTCCTGAGCCACCTGCAACACCTGAGTGAACAGACCAAGAACCGCCACCACCTCCACCTAGTGCTCGAAAGACAACAGTCCCATTGGAATCTGTAATAATTGTATCGCCACCATTAGCACCACGCTGAGCACCATTTCCAACATCTGTTTTGGATATACCACCACGACCTCCAGCACCAACGGTGATTGTATATTCGCCAGGTGAAAAAACATATGCAGCCTGTTCGATGACACCGCCACCGCCGCCACCGCCACCACATTCTGCACCACCGCCACCGCCGCCACCAACGACTAAAACGCGGACAGCCTTAGATTCTTTCAACACGAAAGTTCCATCCTCTGTAAATTTGTGAGTAACAGTATTGTCTTCATGAACTATTTCATTTCCACCTGAAGCAAACATAGATGCATATGCAGCAACGGGAATAGCTAGCACACTAAGCACTGAAAGTATAGATTTTTTATGCATAATCATAAATCCTTAAACACTAGAAAATAAACAAGTTGTTTTTCCACTTTCCTATAAGTTTACCATATACATATTGATATTTCAACCTCTATTCAAAATTGACAAATGTGATTTGCGAAAGTGTGATTTGCGAAAGTAAATGCACCAGTTTTGGTGCATTTAGTTTTGCAATCTACAAATCCAATAAAACATCAATTGATAATTAGACAAAAAAAATGCAATACCTCTTTTGAAAAGTGGTATTGCATTTAATTTATCTAGTGACTCAACCAATCTATTTTTGGACTAAGGTTTTTCCCATCTGAATGGTTCTAATAATTCCATCTTTTCAAATGGTTTTTCTACAACACCATCTAACGAATCCTCAACCCATATGCCATCTCTACAAACAAAATAGCCTGTTTCTGGAAGATAGGACGGACTTTCCATTCCTGTCAGTATTAACTCATATTTTATTTTCACTTCATCATAAGTTGAAAAATCTGATGGATTAAAGCACCATTCCTCACGTATATCATCCATAATAAAGCGCAAAATTAATATCTCATCATGCTCTGAACCTGAATGAGAATACTTCACTTTTCCTTTAAAGGCAACAATACCATTCTGTGCCTCAAATGGGAATCCACGGAATACGCCTTTTAAATTTCTAATTTTACGCCAATTATCTGGTTGATTTACTGCCTTAATTAAATTATCCCAAACATAATTTTGAACTTCTTCTAGATGCCACATCTGTATGACTTTTCTGGATGTAGGAACATAAAATTCTTCTGCTGCATTTTCTTCAGCAATCAATTCCTCCTTTTCATCTGTAATCATACCAATTAGCTCAAGCTTTTGGGTAGCATTTGTAAGACCTTCTTCTAAACCAAAAATATCATAATAAACATCCAAAAAACGTATTTTTTCCTTATCCAACAACCTGATTATGTTAGAATATCGAAATTGATCATCTAAAGCAGAGTTATAATGATTTGGATGATTATCAGAGCTGCTCATAGAATAAAGATATGATTCATATGCATCAAAATATTTTTCTGCATTTTTATAAATATCAGGTAATGGTTTAGGTCTTTCTGGCATAGTAATAAAAACATTTGTTCGACTGCCGTCTTCAAGAACACCAGAAACATACAAGGAATCTCCTTTGGTTTTAACCTTAGAAATATCCTTTACTCCTGAAACAAGACATCTTTTTTCAATTTGTGTATTCTCTTCATTTACCAATGCAATATATAACCCTTGCATACATTCATCTCTATGCCGACTTTTTTCTATATCGCCAGGCCAAACATCAAACAACACATAGGAATTTTCATTATAATTAAAACTCCAACCTGGTTTAGACTCAATATATAACTTGTCAGAAAATGTAGTATATCCCTTACCATCTTTTAGCTGATGATTTTCAAATTCATAGTTAACTTTTACATCCTTCCAATTATCGGTAAACTCAATTTTAATTGAGTCCTGCATTTTGAAAAGACTGAAGACTATTGCCATTGCGCCTGCACCTAGGCAAAAACTGATGACTTTACTTTTTATATTTGAATAAGACTTTCTCATTTTATTCTCTCTACTTATTAAAAATTATTAGACATATATAACTTTAAATTTGGTAAATTCTTTAGAATAAACCAATTAAAAATTACTAAATA
>JAFPBK010000116.1 GCA_017424105.1 Kiritimatiellia bacterium
ACGAATGGGTGTACACGAATGAGGGGGATGTGTGCGGATTTTCAAGAACACAAATTCGCACGGATTTGCACGAATGGGGGTGTGGGTGGATGGAATGGGATTATAGGTGGAAATTGGAAACCACGAAACACACGAAATGCACGAAAAATGGTACACGAATGAGGGGGATGAGGGAATTTTTTCAAGAACACGAATGTGCACGGATTCACACGAATAGGTTATGAGGGGGATGGTATGGGATTATAGGTGGAAATTGGAAACCACGAAAAACAACTTAGTTAACCGAGTTCCCTTGTTTTATTTTATATTTTACATTTTCTATTCGTTATTCACTATTATCTATAGATAAATGCCAATACAGATTTATCCAGTTAAAACTTCGCACTTTTAGCCACCACACTAGCATAACTGACGTTTTATGTGAAAAGTATTTGAGTAAAAAGTTAAAAGAAACTAACATTTTGCTTGATTCAGTCTGCCGAAATATGATAAAGTTAAACCCGTCTAACAAAAAGAAGGGTCTTTTCTTAATGAAAATATCAGAAATGAGGCTGGGTGATGTCGCAGAAATCACTGGCTATAATGATGGTAATGCTACATATAGAGCAAAAATTTTAGCTCTAGGTCTGATCACAGGGACAAAAATTAAATTGATAAATGTTGCTCCTTTAGGTGATCCTGTCGAGTTTTCCCTACGTGGCTATCATCTCTCACTACGCCGTTCAGAAGCTGATATTTTGCAAATAAAAAAAGTCTAAGGTGAAATTAAATATATGGAAAACCCTAAATTAACTATTGGTTTAGTTGGTAATCCCAATAGTGGAAAAACTACAATTTTTAATGGCCTTACCGGATCTCATCAGCATATCGGTAACTGGCCTGGCGTAACCGTAGAGAAGAAGGATGGCTTCTTCAATATTGATAAAGATACAATCGTTAAGGTTGTTGATACTCCTGGTATTTATTCTTTGCTCGCAACAAGCGAAGACGAAAAAGCAACCCTCACTTTTTTGCTTTCCCGCGAGGTAGATGTTGTCGTTAATGTTGTTGATGCAACATGCATTGAAAGAAGCCTTTATTTAACATTATTACTCCGTGAGCTAGATATCCCAACAGTTATTGCTGTCTCCATGATGGATATTGCTCATGAACGTGAAATTCAGGTGGATTTAAATAAAATTTCGCAGCGCCTAGGGGTGCCTGTAATACCAGTTAGTGGTTCCAAAAAGTCTGATATTAAAAAATTAGAAAAGCTTGTTTCTAAATTAGGCGATACTAAACCACTATGTCAGGCTAAAGTCGTTTTGCCAGCGGCTATGGAGAAGGTTGTTGCTGAGCTTGTTCCAACTTTAACAAAAACAGCTGAAGCACTGAACATCTCTGCTTATACTGTCGCAACAAAGCTACTGGAAAATGGTCCACATATCAAAGCAGTGGCTGAGAGCTATAGTGAGTATGATGAGACTGTAATTGAAGCAGCAAAGAAACAAATTCAGAAGGAATTAGGTCAGCCAGCAGATGTTGTTTTGGCTGAAGCTCGTTATAAGACAATTGACCGCATTTGTGTAAATGCACTTATTGTTCCAGAAGAGAAACCACACTTTACAGAGAAGCTGGATAAAATTGTTTTGAATCGTTTCCTTGGAATACCTATATTCTTAGGAATTATGTATGTCGTATTTTGGCTAACCCAAGTTGTCGGTGGTGCTTTTATTGATTTCTTTGATATTGCAACAGGAACAATATTTGTTGATGGTTTCGGTTGCTTGTTAAAAACACTTGGTGCACCTGAATGGTTGAAGGTAATACTCGCTGATGGTGTTGGTGCCGGCTTGCAAACTGTAGCAACCTTTATTCCTCCAATTTTCTTTATGTTTATGTGCTTGGCCATATTGGAGGATTCTGGTTATATGGCTCGTGCTGCATTTGTTATGGATAGGCTGCTTCGTTGGCTTGGCTTACCAGGAAAATCATTTGTACCAATGCTTGTTGGCTTTGGATGTACCGTTCCTGCAATCATGAGTACTCGTACTTTGGAAAGTAAGCGTGATCGTTTCTTGACAATATTCATGACGCCATTTATGTCATGCGGTGCAAAGCTTCCTGTATGGGTTGTATTTGGTGCAGCATTTTTTAGTGAAAATCCTGGCTTAATGGTTTTCTTTGTATATTTGGCAGGTATTTTGTTAGGTATTTTTACTGGCTTTATGACACGAAGCACTTTATTCAAGGGAGAGCCATCTCGCTTTATTATGGAGCTTCCTGCTTATCATATTCCTTACCCACGTCAAATATTTATCAGAACCTGGGACCGTCTGAAAATATTTATCACACGTGCCGGTAAACTAATTGTACCAATGATTTTGGTTCTTGGAGTATTAAACTCTATTGGTAAGGATGGCTCATTTGGTAATGAAGATTCTTCAAATTCTATTCTTTCAACGGTTGGACGTTCTATAACACCAGTTTTTGAGCCAATGGGAGTAGAGAAGGATAATTGGCCAGCAACAGTTTCAATTTTTACAGGATTATTTGCAAAAGAGGCTGTGATTGGTACGATGACATCATTGTATTCACAAAGCTCAGAATTTGCTAGAGAGTTAGGTGAGGAAGTTGGTGCTGCTAATATAGCTGAAGAACCTTCAAGTGTGGGAGAGTGTTTTAGTTTCTGGGGAGGAATTAAAGAAGCATTTGCAACTATTCCAACAAACCTCAAGGACATTTTTACTGGTTTTACAGATCCTGTAGGTGCTGGAGATATTTCTTCTGATGAAGCAGAGGTGGCTGAGACATATGAGTCAGATAAATCTGTTTTCCCTAATTTACGTAAGGCATTCTCTAAAGGCAAGCATCAAGCATTTGCATATTTATTGTTTATCTTATTGTATGTGCCATGTATTGCTGCAACAGGTGCTGCATGGCGTGAGCTAGGCAGTTTTTATGGCACAATATTTGTTGGATATCTCACCGTACTTGGTTGGTGTGTGGCAACCCTTTATTATCAAGCAGTAGTTGCACATCAAATTCTATGGATTGTAGTTCCAATTGTTATACTAGTTGCCATGTTTACTTCGTTTTGGATTATTGGTAGAAAACGAAGAGTAGGCATGATTTAGCCTAATCATAGCTCTGCAATAGACCTTGTAGAATTATTGTAATGTGGGTCATGGCGACGCCTGACCTCTCCTAGATAACAAATCCAGACTTCTTGTATCTTTTTTTGGCAGATACCGTATTGGGATTCAACAATCGTTTTTAGTGTTGGTTCAAATATGAAATATTTTTTAGGGCTAATGGATAATTAGTTTTGTTATCGTGGGGTCGCAGTGTTTTTTCTTGACTATAGGTGCTTATATCCTGTACTATTATTAGATAACATACAGCAATAGTCATATGCATGGCAATGTCAATTTTTGTCAAACGTTGGATAAAATTAAGGAAATAATATGAAAAAATCATTTTTATCAATAGGTTTAATGCTTTCAGCTATTATTGCACAAGCAACAGTTCTTGTGTATGAGGGCTTTAAACCTGCTGATTACAACAATGTTGGAGCAGGCATTAATGTTGGTGCTCATGAAGGTAAAACCACAGGTGAGTATACAATAGGCTTAACACAAACATCCTGGAATAGGATGAATGGTACTCAGATTCGTGTTTTTGGTGAGAATAGAGGTTTAACTCTCCCTGAATATATGATTAGTAAGGGTTTTGTGCATCAAGGTGGTTCTATAGGCTTAAATCCTTCTTCTAATTCCAGCGATTTACGTTCAATGTATCATACATTAGAAACAGATGTGCTAAAGGTTGCAGATGGCAAACTATATGTTAGAATGCTACTGAATATTGATAAAAATGCAGCAGGAAAACTTAAGCAACAGAGTGGTGTTAATCAAGTTAGTGGCGGCTATTTTGGTTGCGGATTTACACAAGCAGCTTCAGACGACTATTATATGTTGACAAGTAAGGCTTCTGCTATAGCATTTGTCGTTTGGAAGAATACAAATGGTGAATATGTTCTCTCTATTTCTGTTAATGATGGAGCAAAGAATAGAACCACCGCTCCTATCATCACAGGTATTGAATTAGGTACAACATATGTTTGCTTTGCAGAAATTGAAGTTAATGCAGGCACTGATTCAAAGGAAATTGTTAATGCAGGAGCATTTGCTGCAAGCAGCAATCAAGAAATTCTAAATTATCAAGTATCAGGTATTGAATCACAGTTTATTTCTAGTACCTATGCACCAACGGTTCTAGCTGTTGCAGGTCCATATGGAACAAATAATGGATTTTTCCGTGTTGACGAAATCATTGTTGGTACAGAGCAAAAGGATGTCTTCCCAGTCGGAGGTGTATTTGGTGTTAATATAATGAACGAGTTGGAGCTTGGTCTTACAAATTATTCAACAAAATATAGAATTATTGCTGATGAAGGTGTAAAGGCAGATGTCTATGCTGTATATAGCACAGATGAAAGCTTTGAGAATGCAATAACAAATTCAGTAGTAACTGGTATTGCTGCGGGTGAATATAGCGTTGATATTTCCAATTTGGAAATGAATACTACCTATTATCTAAAGCTTGTAGCAGACAATGGCTCAAAGATTTCTGAATCAGAGCCAATTTCATTTACTACAAGAGGTGTTCCTATTATTGGAAATGCTTTAGGTACTGTAAATTCAAATTCTTTTAATCTTTCAGTTGAGCTATTGGAGGCTGCTGTTGAAAATTCTGTAGCTACAACTATTACATTGTTTTTAAAGAATAAACTTGAAGATGAATGGATTGAGTTAGAGGTTGGTACTTCAATGAATCCTACTACATTTGATTATACAGTTGAAAATTTATCTTTTGGTGTAGACTATGAGTGGTATGTAGAGGCTAAAGGTGTTCATGAAAGTGGTGTTGAATTCCCTGCAGTGACAACAACTAAAGCATTTATTACAATGTGGAGCAATGAAATGTATGTAAATGCTGAATCTACAAATGCAGTTGTTCCATATTCAACTCCAGAAATAGCAGCAAAAACTATCGGGGATGCATTAAAATATGCTACTTCAGGAGCAAAAATTTATGTTCAGTCTGGCGTATATCCAATTTCTACTCCTCTAAATGTTACAAATGCAATTTCGATTATCGGCATGACTGGTAACCCTTCTGATGTTGTTGTATCAAATACAATACCAACAAAAAATGGAGTACCAAATCAGCGCGTTGTAAGACTTGATCACCCAGAAGCATTTGTTGCAAATTTAACAATGATAAAAGGAGAGGGATATTATGATCATCATGGAGGTAACTTCTATATTTCTGTAAATGGAGGTACAATTTCTAACTGTGTGTCTGAAGCAGGTTATACACGTGATAATGCTGAAGGTTCAGGCGGATACCTAGATGGTGGTTTTGTAACACATACCATTTTTAGAAAAAATCGTTCTAATTCTGGATCTGTTAATTGGTCTGCTAATCGTTCAGGTGTATTGCGCATGACTAATTCTGCTAAGGTGGAAAATTGCTTGTTTGAGGAAAATCATCAAAATGTATCTGTTGTTCTAATTCGCGTTGAAGGAAAATCTGTTTTCCGAAATAACACTATTGTTAATAATTCGCTTTCTTTAACAAATGAATATTGTACTATTTGGTCATCACTGCTGATTGGAAGTGGTGCTACTGTTGAGAATAACATTATTGCTGCTACAACAAATAAGGTTGATGGTGCATCTGCAATAGTTACTGGAAGTCGAGCAATGTTTAAGAATGGTGCAGTAGATTATAAGTTAGAAGAGGATACTCTTCCTGCTGAAACAATTGTTGGTACACCAGAAGAATTCTTTACTGATTATGCAGCTGGTAACTATCGTCCAAAAACAGGTGGAGTCCTAATCAACAAGGGTGTAAATTATGAAGGAATGCCTTTGTATGATCTTTCAGGAACAAAGCTTCGCTTGATTGGTTCACGAGTAGATATTGGATGCTACGAAGGTTTCGGAGCAGGCACTTTATTGATGATTAAGTAAAAAAAGAAGGCTCGGGCAATTTGCTCGAGCCTTTCCCATTTATATGGCTCTCTAGGTGTTTAGTAAATATGCTTTTTCACACTTTTAGCCATTATACTTGCTCTAAAATCCGTTTCTTATTTTGTTGCTGAAATTTGTTTGTTATTGCAATTTTTAAGTGATTTTGGTATATTTATCCCAGTTTTTAGTTGATAAAACTAACTTTTTAACAAATTCCCCCTTTTTATTTCTTAAGGTCTTTTATGATCAAAATCGCTGTAACCGGCGGAATAGCTTGTGGCAAAAGCCTTTTCGGTGAGCTGTTAGCAAAGAATGATAAGGTTGAAATTTTTGATGCTGATAATATTGTTCGTGAAATGCACGAACCAAATATGCAGGGAGCAAAATTAATTGCCGCTACTTTTGGTAATGAATATCTCCGGCCTAATGGAGCAACAAATAAAACCGCTTTAGCTGAACTTGTATTTAATGACGCAGATGCTAGAGAAAAATTAAATTCTTTATTCCACCCAATAGTTCGTCAGGAACTTGTAACAAAACAAAATTTAAATCCGTCAAAGCCAATCAAAGTTGCTTTAATCCCTCTCTTGTTTGAAAGCGAGTGGGAAGGCGATTGGGATTTGACTGTTTGTGTTACTGCATCTGACGATGAACAGCTAAAAAGATTGTTAACGCGCGGCCACACATTAGAGCATGCAAAGCAACGCATTGCATCGCAAATGCCTAATGCAGAGAAAGAGGCGCGTGCTGATATTATTATTCGTAATGATGGGTCAATCGAACAGCTCAAGGAAGCTGCAGGCGCATTACTACGTTATGTTATGGAGAAAAAATAATTATGACAGATGATCTAGAGTTATCATCGGTAGCCGCAGATGCTGCGGCAGAAGAACAGCCAAAAAAGAAGCGCGCGGGTCGCCCACGTAAGGTTGTTGAGAAGCCAACAGAAGAGGCTGCTCCTTCATCAAATCCAGCTGGTTTTGCATCACCACTTGTGATGCCTCCACCTCAGGTAGTGGTTCCTCCTGCACCAGTATCTGCTCCTGCACCAACCCCAGTTGCAGCCCCTGCACCAGAACCAAAGCATGAGCCAGCCCCTGCACCAGTTGCCGAGCCACAAGCTCCTGCTCTAGTAGTGGCTCCTCAGCCACAGGTTGCTCAAGAGCAAGCTCCTGTTATGGATAACCAGAATAATCGCAATAATCAGCAGGATAACCATAATAACCAAAATCGCAACTGGAATAATAATAATCGTAACCAGCAGAGATTTAATAATAACAACAATAATAACAATAATCAGCAGCAGCAGCGCAATAATGGCCAGCAGCAGGATAATCAAAATAGAAGATTGTCTCGCCGTGAGCAACATCGCCTACGCCAACAACAGCGTCAGCTACAACGCCAACAGCAGCGTCAACAACAGCAGCAGCAAAATCAAATGGGTGCTCAGGAAAATCCAACTGTTGATCCTGCAAATCCGCCACCACCTCCAGTAAATGTCAGAGATTATCAGATTCAAACAGTAGAAGCTCTGACAGCACTTGCTGAGCTTAAGGGCATTACAAATGAACTGACTTCTCTTTGGAAGCATGATATTATCTTTGCATTGCTTCGAGAGCAAGCACGCTGTGGTGGTACTGTTTATGCAGAGGGTGTCCTGGAAATCGTTCAGGATGGAAGCGGATACCTTCGCAATGAATTTAATAGCTTTAAGACTTGTCCAGAGGATGCATTTGTTCCTCAGCAGACTATCAAAAAGTATGCACTTCGCGCCGGTGATATTGTATACGGTGCCACAAAGACTCAGCTTAAGGCAGAGTCAAAAGAAAAGCAACGTTTCTCTCTGACTACAGTTGAGCGCGTAAATGGATTGGAGCCAGAGGTAGCACGCCGCATTCCTGCATTTGATTCTCTTGTTCCAACATTCCCAACTCGCCGTATCAATCTTGAGACAACCTCAAAGAATATTGAGATGCGAATTGCTAATTTTGTTACACCTCTTGGCTTTGGTCAGCGCGGTCTGATCGTGGCTCCTCCTCGTACAGGTAAAACAGTGCTTATGCAAATGATGGCAAATGCAATTTGCGAAAATCATCCTGATGCAAAGCTAATCATTCTTTTGATTGATGAGCGCCCTGAAGAGGTAACCGATATGAAGGAGCATACAAGAATGCATAAAAATGCTGTTGTATACTCCTCAACCTTTGATGAGCCACCTGAGTATCATGTTCAAGTAACAAATGTAGTTGGTGAGCGCGCACGCCGCATGGTAGAACAGGGTGAGGATGTTATTATCCTACTTGATTCTATTACACGTCTTGCACGTGCATTTAATACAGTGCAGCCACACAGTGGAAAGATTCTTACAGGTGGTGTAGATGCTAATGCATTGCAAAAGCCAAAGCGCTTCTTTGGTGCCGCTCGTAATATCAATGGCGGAGGCTCTCTAACTATTATTGCTACAGCTCTTGTAGAAACAGGCAGCAAGATGGACGAGGTTATCTTCGAGGAATTCAAGGGTACTGGTAATATGGAAATTGTTCTTGATAGAGATATTGCAGATAAGCGCGTATATCCTGCTATCAATGTAATGAAGTCAGGTACTCGTAAAGAGGATATTCTTGTATCTAACAGAGAGCTTGAAAAGTCTTGGGAGCTACGCAAGTTTATTGCAAAGCTGGACCCAGCTGATGCAATGAGTGGCGTAATTCATTTGATGAAGGCAACAGATTCTAATGATGACTTTATTGCAAGACTAAGTAATACGCTTAATACAATTACTAAAAAGGATATCCTGCTCTAAGCTTGAGCTATCCAGTAAAACAATTTAAACTAAATTAAATAGGAGAAAATTTATGCCAAAGGCTTGTGAATTATCAAAGGGTGATATTGTATCAATCGATGGAACACCTTGCTCACTTGAAGAACTAAAGGTTTCTACACCAAGTGCACGTGGTGCAGCCAGCGTTTATCATTTACGCTTCCGTAATCTTGTAACAAAAGCAAAGCTAGATCACAATGTTAAGGGTGAAGAAATGTATGGCGAAATTGATTTTGAAAAGCGCCAGGTTCAATACCTTTACAAGGAGCAGGATGAGTTCGTATTTATGGACTCAGAGGATTATAGCCAATTCTCTCTTTTGGAAATAGATATCGCAGATCAGATTCCTTTCCTAAAGGAGGAAATGGAAGAGATTACAGCTCTTATGTCAGATGGCAAGGTGCTAGCTATTGAGCTTCCTCCATCTGTAGAGCTACGCGTTGTAACTTGCGACCCTTCAATGCGTGCAGCAAGTGCTACAGCTCGTACAAAGAATGCAACTCTTGAAACAGGACTTGAGCTTCAGGTTCCTGATTATCTTGAGGCTGACGAAATTATCCGCGTTGATACACGTACTGGTAAGTACATGTCTCGCGCTTAATTCTAAACACAAGAATTGAAAGGCAAGTGTAACGGCTATAAATGTGGTGCCGTTTACACTTGCCATTTCTCTCTTATCATTGTTTCTTATGAACGAAAAACTGAAGGAAAAGCTCCGCCACTTGCCAGATAAGCCAGGCTGTTACATCTATAGAGATCGTAACGGCATGATTATCTATGTGGGAAAGGCTGTTTCATTGCGCCGTCGTGTGCAGAGCTATTTTCGTTCATCAACATTAGCGAAAGCTCCTCCAAAGTTACGCAGCCTCATTCATAGTATTGATGATTTAGAAACAATTGTTGTTCGTAATGAGGCAGAGGCACTGCTCACAGAAGGTAAGCTGATTAAAGACTATAAGCCACGCTATAATGTCTTGATGCGTGACGATAAACGCTATCTTGCACTTTGTGCAGAAACAAAGCTTTCCTGCCCGCGTTTCAGTGAGCGTCGCATCATCCGTCAGGATGGCAATGAATACTTTGGTCCATTCCCTTCATCTATCGTAGTTCATCAGGTGAAGGATTTTTTAGAAAAGCATTTTGGCATAAGAAAATGCAAGGATGTATGCCCTAATGAAGCCACACATAAGCATTGCCTTAATGATACAATTGCTTTTTGCTCAGCTCCATGTATAAATAAAATTTCTCTAGAGGAATATCGTGCTCGCTTTGAGGCCGCATGCGAATTTTTGCGAAAGGGCGACCCAGCAGTTCTCACTCAGCTTCAAGAGAGTATGGAGGCAGCTGCAGAAGCATGTGATTTTGAGCGAGCAGCTGTCTTGCGCGATACATTATTTGCCTTACGCGATATGGTGAAGCTGCGTGCCCGCGAGGTAAGTACACCAGCCTTGAAGCGTGATAATGCACTCGAAGGTTGTGCACGCTTACAAGAGGTGCTTCACTTGCCGACCCTGCCACATGTAATTGAGGGCTTTGATATTTCTCACATCAGCGGAACATTGACAGTTGCATCTATGGTAGTTTCTGTTGATGGCCGCCCAGCATCAAATCGTTATCGTCGTTTTCGTATCAAGACAGTTGAGGGTATTGATGATCCACGCAGTATGGCAGAGGTCATTCATAGACGTTATAGCAGATGCTTAGAGGAAAATCTTCCATTACCAGATTTGATTATGGTTGATGGTGGTATTACCCAGCTACGAGCATCAAGAGAGGTTCTTGCAGAGCTTGGGCTTGGTCACATTCCTACTGTTGGTCTTGCAGAACGATTTGAGGAGCTTGTTCTAGATAATGAGTATGGTGATGTATTGCAGCTGTCAAAGACATCACCTGAGCTTCAAGTGTTAATTCGCTTACGTGACGAAGCTCATCGCTTTGCCATTACATATAACCGTGATTTACGATTAAAGAAGATTAGAGAATCGGTGCTAGATGAGATTCCTGGAGTCGGAGAAACTCGTAAACTTCAGCTGCTTAAGCATTTTGGTTCTGTTAAGCGCATTGCAGAGTCAACAGAGGCAGAGCTTGCATCTGTGGTTGGTCCAGTGCTCGCAAAGACAATCTCTGATTATCTTGGAAATTCCTAATCCAGTTGTCGTTTTAGTGTTAAGTGGGTGAAAAATAAATAACTTGAACTAAACCAATCCCATTTGGTAAACTATTCGCAGTTGTATACTTAAATTAAATTTGTTTAGTTTATATATTTTTTGTAGGTGGAGGAGCTATGGAGCGACCATATAATGAGTCAGTTTTAACTCATGATTTGAAATATTATATCTTTGATTGGGATGATAATATTTTGCATATGCCTACATACATACATTTAGAACGTAAACTTCCAGATGGACGCTGGGTTCCACATCTTGTTTCTACCGCACTATTTTCAGTTATTCGCAAGGATACTGACAACTATCGTCCGCCAAATGGTGATTGGGAAAGCGCATTTGTTGAATTTCGTGATTTTGCACACGATGAAGAGAGTAAATTTTTAACAGATGCAAAGGCAGCGCTTGAGCGTGTGGAGTCAGGTCTGGAAAAGGTTCCACCTAGCTTTAATACCTTTAGAAAAAGCCTAATTGAGGGTCGTATTTTTGCTATTGTTACTGCTCGTGGACATCAGCCTGAGACACTTCGTAAAGGCGTTGAACTCTTTATCAATAAGGTTCTTACACCAGCTGAGCGTGAGGAGATGATATTAAATCTTCGTGGATATACTGTACGCTTTGATGGTGCCGATGTAAATAATGCCAGAACAGATGCAGAGGTGTTAGATAATTACTTATCATTAAATAAATATCACGCTGTAACAAATCCTGATTTTATTAAGCTTGTGAAAAATGCAGAAGTCCCTCAGGCTGAAAAATCTGAGGTTCGTAAGCAGTATGCAATTCTGGATTTTATAGATCATCTTTTCGGTATTATTGAACGAGTTGGTGCTGATAAACCAATTAGCGTCGGATTTTCTGATGATGACCCAATCAATGTGGCATCATTGCTGGATTTTGTTAAAGATAATCTTGCAAAACGCTTTACATCTGTAAAGTTTGTTGTATATGATACATCTGACCCAACCCTTGAAAAGGGCAGAAAGATGATCGTGTCAGGTCAGATGGATTTACCTCTTGGCTAATTTTAATTAGCAAATAATTTTATATATAAGTAAATAATAAAAACATAATAGAGAAAAATAAAAATGTCAGAGAAAAGAGAAACACTAGGTAGTAGATTAGGTTTTATTTTGTTGTCCGCAGGATGCGCAATTGGATTAGGAAACGTTTGGCGTTTCCCTTATATTACAGGACAATATGGTGGTGCAATTTTTGTTTTAATCTATTTGATGTTTTTGCTTCTATTGGGATTACCAATTATCGTTATGGAATTTGCTGTGGGTCGTGCAGCCAGAGCATCATTACCTGTTGCATTAAAGAATCTTGAACCAGCTGGAACAAAATGGCATTGGTATGGACCATTTTCAATTGCAGGTAATTATATTTTGATGATGTTCTATACAGTAATCACTGGCTGGTTATTGGCATATTGCTATTATTCTATTTGTGGAACATTTGTTGATTTTACAACAGCAGCCAAGACACAAGAATTTTTTGGCGCATTTTTAAGTTCTCCTAAAGAACTTGCTTTCTGGATGGTTATTTCTGTTCTTATTGGCTTTGGTGTTTGCTCTTTAGGTGTGCGTAAGGGTGTAGAAAATATAACCAAATACTTGATGTTTATCTTGTTGATAATGATGTGTGTACTTGCTGTTAATTCTGTATTCTTGCCTGAAGGTGAAGAGGGTCTGAAGTTCTATCTAGTGCCAAGCACTAAAAAATTGATGGATGCAGGTATTTTTAATGTTTTAGTTGCTGCGATGGGACAGTCCTTCTTCTCTTTGAGTGTAGGTATTGGTTCAATGGCTATTTTTGGCAGTTACATGGCAAAGAATCGCTCATTGACTGGTGAGTCCATTTGGGTTGTTGTTCTTGATACTATGGTAGCAATTATCAGTGGCTTAATTATTTTCCCAGCTTGCTTTGCTTTCGGAGTAAGCCCAGAGGCAGGACCAAACCTATTGTTTATCACATTGCCATCAGTTTTTGCACAAATGCCAGGAGGCAGAATTTGGTGTAGCTTATTCTTTATCTTTATGGCATTTGCAGCATTATCAACATTGATTGCGGTATTTGAAAACATCATCGCCTTGAATGTAGATGTGTTTAAGGCAAAGCGTTCAAAGGTAATTGCTATAAATATCCCATTGATGATTTTGTTGTCAATTCCATGTGTATTAGGCTTTAACGAGTGGAGCTGTTTCCAACCATTTGGCGCTGGCAGTTGCGTATTGGATGTAGAAGATTTTATTGTAAGTAATGTTCTGCTTCCATTTGGTGCTTTGCTTATTGTTTGCTTCTGCACAATGCGTTTGGGTTGGGGCTGGAGCAAATTTATTGAAGAAGCAAACCAAGGCGATGGCGTACGCTATCCTAAGTGGTTGCGTTGGTATTGCTCAATTTTCCCACCAATCATTATCTTAATTATCTTCCTAAAAGGAATTATTGATAAGGTTAAGGTATTCTTTTAATGGTAAACCAGTTGCTTGCTGCTCTTAATACACTTTTACCAATCATCATTATGGTTGGTGTTGGTGCTTTTTTGCGACACAAACGCTTTCACACAGAGGCATTTTTTAAAGAGTTAAACCGCTTAATCTTTTGGGTTGCTTTGCCTTGCTTGCTAGTGTCTAAGATAATGCGTTGCGAATTTGACCCAAGCTGGGGCAGGATGATTTTGGTGTTGATGCTTACAACACTGCTTATTGCTGGAATTGCGTGGTTTGGGTCGCCATTATTTGGTGTAGGAAAGCGTTCTCGCGGCTCCTTTACGCAGTCTGTATTTCGTAGTAATAATGCATATGTAGGTATTCCTGTTATACAGCTTGCGGTAATGCATTTACCTAATGCAGATGCACTTTCAAGTAAGGCAATGCTCACACTAGCACCATGTCTTATCTTGTACAATGTTTTGGCAGTAATTGTATTGATGCCAGATAGTATTGCTGCATCAGAGCAGGGTGACACAAATCAGCTTTCATTTGGAATGCAGCTCAAAAAAATAGCGTTTGGAGTAATGCGAAATCCATTGATTATTGGCTGTGTGATTGGTGTTGTGTTAATGTTATTTAAGGTACGCTTCCCAACATCAATAGACAAGACAATTGAGCATATTGGAAATCTTTCTACACCGGGTGCTTTGCTTGCATTGGGTGGTTCTCTTACACTTGAGCGACTACGTAGCTCAATTAAGCTGTCGCATGTGGCAGCGTGTTTGAAGCTTGTAGTTTGCCCATTGATAGGTTTAGGATTAAGCTGTGTTTTTGGTTTGTCCGCAGAAGCTCGTTTTATAGCATTAATCTTTTTGGCTTGTCCTAGTGCTGTTGCTTCTTATGTGATGGCAGTAGAGATGAAGGGAGATGCAACACTTGCAGGAAGCACTGTTGCTCTTACCACATTATATTCACTTATAGCGATAGGTGCTGTCGTATTCTTTGCTGGCATATAGAGCTAGGTAATAGATAATAAGGAATAGTGAATAACGAATAGATGAGGTAATAGATAATAAAAGTCTTATCGTCTAAACGTCTTATTGTCTGTTCAATGTCTAATCGTCTAAACGTCCCTAAAAGTTAAATTTATACTGCATCACACTTACGTACGCTCCCATACTCAATAATCTTGTGGGCCGTACACGCTAGCGATTGGCAGTTGGTTAATTGCTTCGCCAGATAAAGCAATGAGTAAACCAACAACAAGCGCTGGCGTATTGCCCAGAACCACCACACAAGCCACCACACAAGCCACCACACAAGCCATCACACGAGCTCAGCGCACCTCCGCGTCCTTTGCGCCCTTTGCGTCCCTTTTCTTTCGCACGCTTAGGCATTATATTGTGTGCAAGACGAGGACGTCCTACACCACAGTTAAGCGCGCACCACAGAGTTATTTTTATCTTTTACCTTAACTATTAGTTATTCACTAATCACTATTCACTAATTTTGCGATAGCCAATACACGAAAATCCTGAAAAATCATCTTGGTGCTCCAGCCAGGACGACGCCTGGCTGCTCCGAGATAATTGAATCATGCATCACGCGCACACAGCACCTAGCAACCAAGCAAGCCACCACACTCACGCAGCATCCGCACAAATCCAACAAAAATTATTGTCTATCCTGTCAAAAACCTCGCACGCTTAGCCACCACACACACCGCATAAGCACACCGCTTACTTCAACTCCCATTTTTAGGATTACAGCAAAAAATTAAGCAAAAAATCCAAATTGAAAATATACCTCTGTTTTGGTATAATTTACCACAATTTCATTTACTATAATAATAAAGGAGATTTCAATGAGACCAGTCGCATTAATTATTCGTGATGGTTGGGGCGTTAATGATAAAACAGAGGGTAACGCTGTCGCAGCCGCAAATACACCAAATATTGATTCTTACAAGGCAAAATTCCCATGGGCATTCCTAGATGCTTGCGGTGAAGCAGTTGGTCTGCCAAATGGCTATCAAGGTTCAAGTGAGGTTGGTCACCTAAATATGGGTGCAGGTCGTATCGTTGTTCAGGAGCTAAAGCGCATTGATGATGGCCTAAGCAGTGGCTCACTATTCGAAACAGAGAAGTGGCAAGGCTTTATGAAGGCTTGGATGGATGGCAAAGGCAGCCTACATTTCCTAGGCCTATTGCAGGACGAGGGTGTACATGCTCATCAGGAGCACCTATTTAAGCTAATGCGCCGTGCTCGCCAGACATGGGCAGAGGGTCAGATCATCGTTCACCCATTCCTAGATGGTCGTGATACACCACCACGCAGCACACTTGAGTATATCGGTCGCCTACAGAAGGAAATGGAAGCAATCGGTAATTGCAAGATTGGTACAGTAATGGGTCGCTACTATGCAATGGATCGCTCTCGCAATTATGAGCTAACAAGCCAGGCATATGAGACATTGGTTGCAGCAGTTGGCCGCAAGGCAGCAGATGCAGTTAGCGCAGTTAAGGAGTCTTATGACAATGATAAGACACCAGATGGCGTTGAGATGACAGATGAGTACATTGTTCCATATGTAATCGGTGATTATGCAGGTATCAAAGATGGCGATGTTGTAATGCACACAAACTATCGTCAGGACCGTGCAATTCAGCTAACACAGGCATTTGTTTGCGATGATTATGAGGGTACACGCAGCGTACGCCCAAGCATTGCATATCTAGGCTTTACACGTTACTGGGATGAGTTTGAGGATTATCTACTTGGCGCTATGGGCGCAGGTGGTGGTATGGACAACCTTCTAGGTGAGGTAATCAGTAAGGCTGGTGTACGTCAGCTACGCATTGCTGAAACACAGAAGTTCCGCCATGTAACAAGCTTCTTCAATGGTAAGTCAACAAAGCCATATGATGGTGAGGATCAGGTAAATATTCCTAGCCGCTTTGACCCAGCAACTTTTGCTAGCCACCCAGAGATGGATGCTTATACAGTAACAGAGGACCTACTAAAGCGTTTGGAAAATAACGAGTATGGCTTTATTGCTGTTAACTTTGCAAACTGCGATATGGTTGGTCATACAGGTGATTTCGATGCTGCACGTCAGGCAGTAGAAATCGTTGATGAGTGCGTTGGTAAGGTAGTAAAGCGCTTGCTAGAGCTTGATGCAAAGATTCTAATCACAGCTGATCATGGTAATGCAGATCAGATGGTAGACTATGAGACAGGTATGACAAAGACAAGCCATACTCTAAATCTAGTTGATTGCATCTATGTAGCAAATGACGCTGAGGGAGTAAAGCTACGCAAGGAAGGTATCCTTTCTGATATTGCTCCTACAGTACTTGATCTAATGGGAATTGAAGTTCCAGCAGATATGACTTCAAAGAGCCTTTTGGCTTAATATTTGCTTCGCGCTTCGCTAATCATTAGTGTAGCGCGATTGCAGAAAGCAAAACTATGGGTAGACTAAAGCAGATTTTTAAAGGTAGCATAAGTGCACTTTTTCTTGCTTTGTCTGCCCTTGTTTTTTTACAACCTACAGAGCTGGAAGCAAGCTCTGTGCCTGTAATAAAAACATATCGCAGCCCTAAAAATGCAACTAGAAAGCAACGCCGCGTAACTAAATTTATTGTACTCCATACAACGGAGGGCTCTGCTCGCGGTGCTTTGGAGAAGCTTAGCAAAAATGGCGAATGCCATTATATGATAGCTAAAGACGGCAAAATTTATACGATTATTGATAAAAATCGTATTGCTTACCATGCTGGCGTAAGTATGTGGAATGGCCAGACAGGTCTTGATTCTATGTCTATTGGTATTGAAATTGCAGGCTATCATAATAAAGAAATTACAAGCGCTCAATATGCTTCTTTAAAGCGTTTAATTGCTGAATTAAAAGCAACATATGGTATTGACGATAATAGAGTGTTAACACATTCAATGGTTGCTTATGGAAATCCAAATCGCTGGCAAAAGCGTAAGCATCGTGGTAGAAAGCGCTGTGGAATGTTGCTTGCAAAGCCGGAGAACAGACATAAGCTAGGCTTAAAGTCAAAACCTTTATATGATCCAGATGTTCGTGCAGGCCGTTTGATTGACGCAGATCCGGAGCTTTCAAAAATTTTATATTCTCGTCCAAAGAATATCACCGTGGCTCAAACACAAACAAAACCAATTCCTGTAACATCTACAACAACTGCTATAAAGCCATCAACACCAACAGTTGTTACTAATCAAGTTACACAAACAAAACCAAATATATCAGCAGGTACCACAACTACAACAACTCAACCTCTGGTGTTTAAGCTCCCAAGTAATATTATTGGTCCAGGTCGCTCTGCATGGGATATTGCCCGAGATTTGTATAATTCCGCAGATACAATTTATCATTTCCCTGATGGCTCAACAAAAACAGGTAAAGAAGTAAAGAAATGGAAATCTATGCCTGAGGGTACTCGTGTTGAAATTGGTGGCGGAGAAGAAAGTGAGAATCCTGATGTTACCCTGATGGAAATTGGTAAGGATGGCACAGTATTAGAAATTACTGGTGATGAAATTCTTTCAGAAACAACATTTTATTTCCCTTCTAATAAAAAAGGATATTATTTAAGAGGCAGTCAGCAAACCCAAAAGAAGATTGAAGAATTGCCAGATGGATCTTTTGTTTTGGTGGGCTACAAGGTTGGTGGGCCAATTTCGGCAAGGAAGCCAGTATTTGATATTTGTGGATTAAAATGGAACATGCCTGATACTTATTATTTTAATCCTAAAAAGGGAACATTGAAATCTGGTGCCGATATAGATGAGAAAAACATACCAGCAGGTGCTTATGTTTTCTATCAAGAATAATCTCGTGTAATTGCTGATACAGCAAGATTCAGGCGTGGGCTTATGCTGCATAAGCGTGATGGCTAAGCCATCACACTCTTACTTGTAAATGAAAAGAACCACGAAACATTTTGTGTGCTTCGTGGTTCTAAATTTTTTTTACAGATTTATCCGTATTAGCGGATAATCATGATTGTTCCTAGCTCAGGGATCAATGATACCCAGTGAGTACCAATATCACTAGGCCCTAATTTTAGAGTACCTAAAACTCTTCCCTCTTTAGGGAACTGGTAGCTGTCTGTTTTTTCTGAATCAGAAACCTCGCTTAATGGTGTAAAGACATATCCAGATACTGTATTATTAGTCCAAGTAAGTGCATTTTCTGGCAAAATCAAAACATTGCTTCTTTCCTTTGAGCTGTGCTTAAATGAACCCTGACCTAATTTAGGAGGCAAGCCATAAAAATAATAATCACAGTCCTTAACCATTTCGAATGTATAAGCTTCAATAGTTGCCAATGTAGCAGGAAATTTTAATTCCTTGATATTATAACAATTAGCAAAGGTCTTCTGGGACAAAGTAGTAATAGTACTCTTACTCATATCAAGTGGCGTTGATAGTGCATTTGCACCTCCAAATGCAGCCCCTAATGATGTAAGCTTTGGAAGCTTTGTAGGAAAAAGCTTTTCAGGTTAGGGCAACCTGTAAATGAATTGCCAGAAATGGATGTTACATTAGGGCTGAGAACTACATTTGTAAGGCTTGGGTTTTCTAAGAAGGAATAGCCTGTAACAGCTGTTAGTTTTGGTGCATAGAAACTAGTGATACGTGTATTTCTGAAGATATCAGTTCCGCCAAGAGATGTAAGTTCTGGGAATTTCCAGTCTCCAGTAATGTTAGTAATCTGAGGGAGGAAGTATGCTCCAATAGAAGTTACTTTAGGATATTCTTTTGGTTCAAAATTAATAAGTGTTGTGCATGAAGGAGCAAATCTTTGACCAAATGAAGTAATATTTTGGTTTAGAATAATATTGGTAATTGCTGATGCTCCTTCTAAGAAATAGCTGCCAATTGCTCCATATACATTAGGAAGAACAAGAGATGTAATTTTTGTTTTTCTAAATTGCTCACCATTAATCATCTGCATTGTTGCATCGCAATAAATATCTCCAACAAGTGATGTACAATTATAAAAAATACCTTGTTGCATTTCTGTTAATGAGGAAGGAATAATTCCTGAGCCGATAGTTGTTAATGATGAACATCCTTGGAAGGAATAATAACCCATAAATTTAAGATTTGTACATACATCAAGATTGATAGATGTAATCTTACTGCCATTGAAGCTCTGTCTTCCGATGCTTGTTAGTTCAGAACCTTCTTCAATTGTAACTGGACCACTTAAATATTTATAAGGTTGAGCATTTGAGTTAAATGAGTAGTCACCAATAGTTTTTACTGTCTTAGGAATTGTTAATCCTGAAATAGATTTGTTTCTAAGCGATGAGGTAATCTCTGTCAAAGAGTAGTCCACATCTGCAGTGTCAATATCGCTATTTAAAGCAATAAGATCTAGTGCAGCATCTTCACCAGAAATAACGCTTGTAATTTTGAATGAGCCATTGCTGTTTGTTGTTTGGCATTTTAGAACCCAAGTGCCATCGGTAACTTCAAATGTTGATCCGGATGTTGATGTAATCTCCCAACTGGCACTTGCTGTAAGCATTGTGCATAGAAGTGCTGTAATAGAAGTAAAAATAGATTTTTTCATAGTTCTCTCCCAAATGATGGAATTATAAAATGTGAAATAAATTTCTTTAATTCAATTAGATAATAGTATCATATTTTGCGTTGTTGGTTCAACCCAAATTCGTCCGAATTTGGATGAAGCAGCGCGAAGCAATATATCAGGTGAGATTAAATTAAGTTTCAGCAAGGCGAGGACGCCATGCTGCCCAGTTATTCTGTAAGACGGGGACGTCTTACAGCCCAGTTACCGTGTAGGACGAGGACGTCCTACACCCCAGTTAAGCGCGCACCCCAGAGCTATTTTTATCATTTACCTTAACTATTAGTTATTCACTAATCACTATTCACTAATTTTGCGATAGCCAATACACGAAAATCCTGAAAAATCATCTTGGTGCTCCAGCCAGGACGACGCCTGGCCGCTCCGAGATAATTGAATCACGCACACCACGCGCACACAGCACCTAGCCACCACACGCACGCAGCATCCACACAAATCCAAACAAAATTATAGTCAATCCTGTCAAAAACCTCGCACTTTTAGCATCCTGCAATCTTGCGAAATCTATCTATGCGCCAAAGACAACATCAAGAACCATCATCACAAGGAAGCCTGCAAGTACACTGATTGTTGCTCGATGAGAATGCCCATCAAAATGTGCTTCAGGAATCAGCTCCTCAACAACAACATACATCATTGCTCCTGCAGCAAATGATAATAACCATGGCATAAGTGGAAGAATCCAAGCAGAAATTAATACTACGCCAATACCAAATATTGGCTCAACAATTCCTGAAAGAGCTCCCAATGTGAATGATTTGCGTTTGCTTAAGCCCTCTTTGTAAAGAGGAAGTGATACTGCTGCTCCTTCAGGGAAATTCTGCAGACCTAAACCAATTGATAATGCAAATGCACTGGCATAGCTGATTGCAGCTTCTCCACCAATTTGCTGAGCAGCTACTGCATAGGATAAACCAACAGCCATTCCTTCAGGAATGTTGTGTAATGTTACTGCAAACATCAATAGTGTTGATCGTTTGAAATTTGAAGGAAGACCTTCTATTTGGTTTTCTTCTGGATGCAAGTGTGGTAGCAGATTATCCAAAAGAAGCATAAATGCTATGCCTATAGCAAAACCACCAGCAGCAGGAAGCCATCCCAGTGCTTTGCCAAAGCTTGCTTCTCCTGCTTCTAATGCTGGAATCAATAGAGACCAAACAGATGCAGCAATCATTACGCCAGCTGCAAATCCAAGAAAGATAGTCTGGCTTTGTGTGTTGCGTTTGTTAAAAACAAAAACCATTGCTGCGCCAGCAGCTGTCATTAAGAAAACAAAGCCTGTACCAATGCAAGTTTTTATCAGTGCTTCTATCATAGCCTTTGCCTCTGCAAATGATAATAATTAGTTGCCTCGTTTAATAAGATATACACCCAAACCGATACATAAAAATAATGGGATAATAACGATTATGTGTGCAAATTCGCTTTGATGTTTTGCCAAAGATTCACCAAGTATGGCAAACAGATAAAATATTCCTGCTACAGCAAGACTTAAACCAAGTCCAACGTAAGATTCTTTTCGATGTTGTTTAATTCCCAGTGGAATACCAATTAAAACAAAACAAAAACAAGAGAATGCTAAAACTATGCGACTATAGATTTCTACACGTGAACGAACTAAATTCTTAAGTTTGTTCTGATCGTCTGTAGGGAATAACTTGCTAAGTGTTAAGTCTGCAGAAAGTTGCCAGGAAGGCTTGTCTTTTGGTCTGCGTGTAGGAGCGGCATTACGACTCTTTTCATCGCGTATAGACATTTGGAAAGGGAGGCTGGCAGCAACAACACTTGTCATATCCTTTGTACCGGCAGCAGAATATGTGTTAATAACAACATCATACAAATCAATTCTGAGGACGCTATTATTTTCTTCTGCTTTCATTATAGCTTTTTTTGCAGTTAACTCTCTATAAGCACTGCTTTCGTTTTCTAAAGGCTCAACGATTCGTACATCGGAGAGATTATTGCCTTTGCGTTCTTTAACAAAGATTGAAACACCTGTACCAAAGCTTTCGCTTGTGATAGTTTTGCCTGGTTCAATCATCGCAGCAACTTCATTTACACCAATAGCATTTCGATTCGTTTTTCGAGAGTATGAGCTTTCTGGTGATACATTGTTATTTAAATATAAGCAGAAAATAGAAAGCAGTAAAGAAATCAATAGAGGAACGCGCATGATGTTGAAAAGACTGACGCCGCATGCACGCATAGCCATAATTTCGCTATCAGAGGAAAGTCTGCCAAAAACCAGCAGTGAGCAAACGAGTAGTGAAATTGGAATGGAGTAGGATAGGGTAAAAGGAAATCCTCCCCAAATAAAACGCAAGACAATTTCTGTAGAAGCGCCTCTGGATATAAGGCTGACTGCTTTAAAAATAAGACCTACAGACATGACAAAG
Organism: Kiritimatiellia bacterium; assembly: GCA_017424105.1. GTDB lineage: Bacteria > Verrucomicrobiota > Kiritimatiellia > RFP12 > UBA3636 > RGIG990. The sequence continues at coordinate 22,490 of JAFPBK010000116.1, forward strand.
CTTAGCACAACTAATGCCATGAAGAAGGTGAGTAAAAATTGACTTGAGATATATTTGTTGAGGGTGTTCATTCGCTCAATTATCAGTAAAAAATGGCGGTGGCACATATTTCAGCACCCCGCCATTTTAGTGAATATAATTTAGTTTGTTATAATAGAGGGTTGCAGACCTATTTAGGCTGATTGATATATTTTTCTTTACCGTTGATACCAGTAATGTAAACCTCAACGCGGCGGTTTTCTAGGTTCCCATTAACAGGATCATTTTCAGCCTTTGGCTGGCTAAAGCCATAACCAACATACTTTAGGTTTGCTGCAGGTACACCCTTAGCAACAAGATAGTCATAAACTGCCTTTGCACGAGAAGTAGATAGCTTCTCGTTGTGGCTGCGGCTTGACTTAGCACGCTTATCTGCATGACCTTCGATTGTAGCTGTAGAATTTGGATTGTCTAGCATTGCTTTAGCTACTTTATCGATTTGAGCGAAGAACTCAGGCTTGATGATAGAAGCATCTGTATCAAAGTTAATCTTTAGCTCAAACATCAAAACATCGTCTTCTTTGTTTAGAGGGTCTGTGTGGTCATAGATAACCTCGTGACCATCGCGAACGCCACCCTTATCTGTATCTGGGTCTAGAGGGTTTGTCTTGTAGTTGATAACCTCAGCACCATCTTTGATGAAATCTAGGTCTGTATCTGGATTTAGAGGATCAGTCTTGTATGTTTTTACTTCCTCGCCATCTGTTAGACCATCATTGTCAGAATCCTTGATCAGAGGATATGTGTGGTGTGTATTTACTTCCTCACCATCAGTCAGACCATCCTTATCAGTATCTGGATCTAAAGGATTTGTTTTGTGAGTGTTAACTTCCTCGCCGTCTTTTAGACCATCCTTGTCAGTGTCTGCATCCAAAGGATTTGTCTTGTACTTATTAACTTCGTCACCATCAATTAGGCCATCCTTGTCAGTATCTGCATCCAGAGGGTTTGTTTTGTGCTTGAAAACTTCCTCACCATCAGTTAGACCATCGCCATCAGTGTCTGGATTATTTGGATCTGTCTTATAAACATCCATTTCATCAATATCAGAGATGCCATCGCCATCTGAATCAGTCAGTAGAGAGAAACCTGGGTCCTGAGCAATCTTTTCTGCACCCCAGCGCCATACTACACCGATATCAGCAGTCATGTTGAACTCTGTATTGTAACCAGCTAGGTTAATACGAGCATCTGCACGAAGGCTCCATGTATCGCTTAGGTGATACATGATACCACCACCGCCACGAAGAGTCATGCTTGTTGAACCATCGCCAGTAATGTCCTCACCATAAAGAGTAACACCTGCACCAAATGTTAGATATGGGTCAAGACGCTCCAAACGTGTAAAATGGAATAGGGCATCAACATAAAACTGAGCCATATATGTATCACCGAAGTACTCTGAACCCTTTGAGTAAGAATTACCTTTTGGCATATCTATCCAGTTGCCATTAGCATCTTTACCAGTTGTTCCACCAATGTTTTCGTCAAGTTTAGGAGCAAAGATGATACTTCCTTCAATTGTCCACCACTCGCTATATTCATAACCTAGGCGACCTGTCAGGAACATGCCATCTTCAAGGCCTTCATCGCCTTCAAAGTTTGCAAAACCGATACCTGGGCTGAAATACCATTTACCAAATTCTTTTTCTTCTTGAACGGCAACATCATCTGCGATTGCTGGCATTGCAAGCATTGCTGTGATAGCCATTGCTGATAGACTAAATTTTTTCACTGTTTACCTCCGAAATATTTCGAATAATCTTTGTATGTTTATTTGTTAGACTATATTCTACCTATGTCCCTTTTATTTTACCATAGTATTAAATAATCATTCAAGTGAAAATAGGGTGCATATATGGTATTATTGAATTTATTTATAAATTTAAGTATAAATAGATGTAATTTATGTGGGTAAAAGCAAGAAAATTACCTAAAAGCGGGATAAATGGATTTAGGTTGAATAAAAATAAATAATAATTTATAATTTTGCAACCATTTATAAATAATTTGATTGTAGAAAGTAAATGAATTGTCCAGATTGTGATAGACCTATTGGGTCTAATATAAATTGCCCTTGGTGCGGAGCAGTAGCAAAACCTCCTCGCTCAACCTTTATAATGCTGTTGTCTATGTCAGCATTTGTGGTGATTTTTACAATTTTGAGCTGCTTTTGGCATATTCCTCCGGTTCAAAATAGAGCATTTTCTATTTTTCTGGGCTTTCTTTTTGGTGGTGCAGTCGGTTCCTTGTTCAAATATAAGTATCCTTTTGCGGGATTGCTACCTATAGGTGCAGTTTATCTTGCATTCTTGGAATTGATGGTTGGCAGAACAATTTGCATTCATACACCATATATTTTGTTTCTTTTTGTGTTTGCTTTGTTTTTTAATTCGTTGAAGAAAAAGATTATGCCTCATGGTTCATTGATTTCACGAATATGTGGGCCCGTATTTATATGGATTCCTGTGTTGGCTCTTTCGTGTTGTTATGTTTCAGCTCAAGGAATGCTGTTAATTCCTGCTTTGCTCTCGTTATTTGTAATTTTATTTGCAGTTTACCCATTGCACCGCAATGTTATTTCCTTTGTCGCTGTTTTGTTATTTACTGGTTTTGCATTGCTTTATGTTGATTTTTACGCTTATTTAGCAGGCTTTGTTGCTACAGCAATAGTAAAGCAGGTGTTTTTAATAAAGAAAAAGAAATAAAAAATGATAAGATTTAATTTTGCTGTAATTAAGCAATTTTTTATTGTTGTTGCTTTGGCAATGCTTTCCGTGGCATGTTCAAAGGTTGAGAACAATTATGACAGAAGTGCCGCTGTGCTTCGTCGTAATATAGACAGAGTTTCCTCAATGGACCCAATCAAAGCAGAGTCCGCAGGTGCTAATCGCGCAGTAGCTCTTGTATATGAGACTTTGGTTGAGTATGATTATTTGGCACGTCCTTATGCGCTTAAGCCATATCTTTTGAAGGAATTGCCAGAGGTAGATGAGTCAGGAAAGATTTATCGCTGCACATTGCGCGATGATATTTTCTTTGGTCCATCAATATACTTAGGTGATGGGAAGGAACCAACCTCACGTGCTATAACATCAGATGATGTAATTTATTCGTTGAAGCGTTTGGCAGATGCAAAGCTTGCATCTCCTGGTTATTGGACAATTGCTGGTAAAATTGCAGGTATTGATGATTTTCATAAAAAATCTATTTCATTAGATAGCCCAACAGATTATTCTGCTTCTGTAGAAGGTTTGCGTAAAATTAATGAAAAGCAATTTGAAATAGAACTTGTGAAGCCATCAACAGAGTTTTTATGGATTCTTGCAATGCCGTATACTGCTGTTGTACCTCGAGACGTCGCGCAACGTTATGGGTCAGCATTTGGTACAATTGAATGTGGATCTGGTCCTTATCAATTAAAATCGTGGCAGCGTAATTACAGTATGGTGTTTAAGCGTCGCCCAAATCGTTCTGACGAAAGAGATGGATTTACATTAGAAGAAACAGGTTTTAATCCATTTGAGGAAATACATTTTTATGTAATGGATGATGCTTCTACACGATGGTTGTCTTTTTTAGCAAATGGGTTAGATATAAATCAAGAAATCTCGCGTGATAATTGGGATGCTGTCATTACAATAGATGGAGAGCTTACGGACGAATTGAAGTCGCGTGGAATACGTCTTGCATCAAAGGATAGTATGATGGTTTCATATATTGCTTTTAATATGGATGATGGGGTAGTTGGTAAAAACAAGCTTTTGCGTCAGGCATTAACTTGTGCATTTAATGCGAAGGCATGGATAAAGCTTAATAAGGGAAGAGTTGCTTTTGCAGATGGTCCAGTGCCTCCAAATGTTGAGGCTCGCCTTGATGAGCCAAATCCATTACATTATGATTTAGAGCGTGCGAAAGCATTATTAGCTGAGGCTGGCTATGCTGGAGGTATAGACCCTGCTACTGGTAAGCCATTACAGTTGACATTAGATTTAGGGCGAACTGATCAGGAAACAAGAGAGTCCGCAGAGTTGATTGCATCATTCATGCAAGAGATTGGTATAGAGCTGAAGTTGCAATACAATAACTGGCCATTGTTCTTGAAGAAGATTTCACGTAGGGAGTCGCAACTCTTTATGGTTGCATGGTTGGCTGATTATCCTGATGCATTGAATTTCTTGCAATTATTCTATTCAGGAAATGCATCGCCTGGGCCAAATCGTTGTAATTATAATAATCCTGCTTATGATAAGCTTTATGAGGCAGCATGTGTTGAGCGAGATATGGTGCTTCGTGGAAAATATATTCAAGAGATGCAGCGAATTATTCGTGAGGATGCGCCTTGGATATTTATTCATTATGGCAGAGACAATATATTGCTCAAGCCACATTTAATAAATGTTGAGCCACATGATTTTCCTTATGGTTTGGAGAAGCACTGGCGCGTTCATTAGCAAGGATTGACAGGATTTTGCAGGTGGCTAGAAGTGCGAAGAAAGGGACGCAGAGAGCGCAAAGGACGCTGGGGTGCGCTAAGCTCGTGTGATGGCTTGTGTGGTGGTTCTGGGTGATACGCCAGCGCTTGTTGTTGGTTTACTCATTGCTTTGTCTATCGACGCAATTAACCAACTGCCAATCGCTAGCGTGTACGGCCCACAAGATAATTGAGTATGGGAGCGTACGTAAGCGTGATGCCTAAACGTCTAACGTCTCTCGTCATACGGGTCTCGTCTCACGTCTCACGTCTCATGTCCCAGAGCGCGTGTCAACGCGAGAGGGAGTCTCACGTCTATTAGTCTAAACGTCTGGCGGTGGTCGTCTAAGCGTCTAATCGTCTTTGGGTCGTACAACCGTCTAACCGTCTAATCGTCACGGACGGAAGCGCTAGCGAAGATTATTTCCTCGCTAGCGCTCAATATTTTTTAATAAAGAACCAGTGCTTACCTGATAATAATCATAGTTAACAGAGGTAGCTCGAAAGGAGCTTCAGCACCAACATAATTTGGATAACCACCAACAGCGACAGTATATGGCCAATCTTGTTTTGATGCCTTTAAGCGATATGCATCTTCATTATCAGGATCTGTAGAGATAAAGCGTGGAGCTTTATCAATAACAAGGCAATCAACAGGAGAAAGTGTTAGTTTATACCCGCTAATTGTTTCTTGTGCTGTTCCGCTTGCAAATTCTGCTGCCATATATACATTATTGTTAAAGGATGATGTATCAGAGAATGAAGATGTCTGATTTGTAGGATTTTTTGTTGAGTTGTCATTAACAATAACACCTACATCAGAAAGAAGAATCAGGTTGTCATATATTTTTGGACCCCAATTATAGTTTGATGATGTAATTCCAAGCTTAAAGAAAGAATCAGATCCCACAACAGTATTGTGGTGGATTACTGTATCACCAGTTAAGCCAAATGTTGCTTTTTCAATAAATGGCATACCTGTGCTTGTTATAAATTTATTGTACGAAATATCTGCCTTTTGGAACTCTCCCCAGGATCCATACGTTGTTCGAAGAGAATAGCACTCGTACATTGAATTGGAAATAAATTGATATGTGCATGCAACACTCTTGATAGGAATTAACATTGTGTTACAATTTGTATATACATTTCCAATCATTCGGCTTGAAGCTCCGCACCAAATAGCATTTAACTGACACTTGGAGCCAGTATTTCCTTCAAAGCGACAATTCTGAACTGTCAGGCGTTCTCCTGTATCTGCATCTCCTTGTCCAGTAGTTGCTGCTGCAATAGGATAAACAGATGATCTGTC
>JAFPBK010000117.1 GCA_017424105.1 Kiritimatiellia bacterium
ACACCATCCTCGCGCATTGTACGCATTCCTAACTCACGAGCCTTCTCGCGAATTGCAAGTGTAGGACTACGATTTGAAATCATCTCACGGATTGGATCTGTAACACGTAGGTACTCATACAAGCCCTTACGTTTACGATAACCCGCATGATTACATTGGTCACAGCCTGCACCAAATGCGAACTGACGCCCAGCAACTTCTTCTTCTGTAAGCTCAAGACGCTTCAAGATATCTGGTGTTGGGTCGTAGAATTTCTTACAATTTGTGCAAATTGTACGAACAAGACGCTGACCAAGTACAGCTTCTAGTGTAGAAGCAATCAAGTATGGAGCAATTTCCATATCTACAAGACGTGTTACAGCACCAGCTGCATCGTTTGTGTGAAGTGTTGAGAAAACCAAGTGACCTGTCAATGAAGCCTGCACAGCAATCTGAGCAGTTTCAAGGTCACGAATTTCTCCCACCATGATTACATCAGGGTCTTGACGTAGGAATGCACGTAGTACCTTAGGGAAGGTGTTGCCTTGTACTGGATTGATTGGCACCTGAACAATACCTTCAATATCATATTCAACAGGCTCCTCAGCTGTTAGCAGCTTTGTGCCCTCTTTGTTGATACGACGCAAGCATGAGTAAAGCGTTGTTGTCTTACCAGAACCTGTAGGGCCTGTAACAATAATAATACCATTTGGCTTTGTTACATCCTCACAAATTGCATTATAAAGATATTCTGGCATACCTAGATTTTCAAGGTCCAAGGATACAACTGAGCGGTCAAGCACACGAAGCACAACTGACTCACCAAACTGTGTAGGCAAGCAAGATACACGAAGGTCAATCTGTCTGCCACCTACTGGCAGTTGAATACGACCATCCTGAGGCAAGCGGCGCTCAGAAATATTCAAGCCAGAGATAACCTTGATACGTGAAATAACTGGTAATGCAAGAGAACGTGGAGGTGGTGACATCTCATAAAGAGCACCATCAACACGATACCTGATGCGGAACTCTTTCTCAAATGGCTCAAAGTGAATATCTGATGCACGCGCATTTACAGCCTGCTGAAGCACGATACCTACAAAGCGAACAACTGGTGCTGAGCTTGAAGCATCTGCAAGAGCCTTCTCATCTAGCTCCACATCATCCTTGCCTGTAATTTCTTCAAAGTCGGACAAGCCTGTCATGAAGTTATCCATTGCAGAGGAATCATCACCATAGTAGCGAGAAATACAATCGTGGATTTCCTTTTGGCGTGCCAACACGAAGAAGATATCGCGTGAAAGCACAAAGTGCAATTCATCTGAAACAATTGGGCTTTGAATAGAATCACAAGCAAGTGTAACTGATGTATCTGTCATTTCAACAGGAACAACATTATACATACGAGCTACGCTGCCAGGGACAACCTTTAGAATTTCTGGCATGATATCAATACCTTGTAGAGTTGCCACATCAAGGCTATGATAGGAAGCCATCTCATTCAGAAGATCATCCTCAGAGACATATTCACCTTCAACAATAAGGTCACGAATTGCTCTGCCAGAGGAAAGATGCTCGGACATTAGCTCATCACATGTGGCATTGTCCAAGAGCCCACTCATTTGGCAGACCTCTAATACAGGATCTGTTTGAAAATTATCGCTCATTTCTAATTATACATCCCTTCTGGCATTAGCCCTGCTGCATTTCCTTTAGCTTATCTACCTGAGTATCTGGATCACGAGACTTAGAAATCAAATCCTCATATGAGATACGACCAGCCAAATGTAGATTCAATAGATGTGCATCAAGCGTCTGCATACCAAACTTAGCACCGGTCTGAATATCTGAAGTAATTCGGTGTGTATTACCATCACGAATCATTGCTGCAATACTTGGTGTATTTACCATAACCTCAAATGCAGCAACGCGACCAGGCTTATCAATGCGAGGAAGAAGCAGCTGAGAAATAACTGCTACCAAACCACCGGAGAGCTGCATACGAACCTGCCCCTGCTGATCTGTTGGGAAAGCATCAACAATACGATCAACTGTGCTTGCTGCACCTGTGGTGTGCAATGTTGCGAACACCAAGTGACCAGTTTCAGCAGCAGAAATAGCAGCCTGCATTGTCTCCAAATCGCGCATTTCTCCAACGAGAATTACGTCAGGGTCCTGACGCAAGGCACGGCGAAGAGCCTCAGAGAATGAAGGTACATCAGCACCAACCTCACGCTGAGTAACAACGGAGCTCTTATGTGTGTGATAATATTCGATTGGGTCTTCGATTGTGATAATGTGGCAAGCACGCTTCTCATTGATATAGTTAAGCATACTTGCAAGTGTTGTTGTCTTACCAGAACCTGTAGGACCTGTAACAAGCACCAAACCGCGAGGCTTATAAAGAAGCTCCTCAATCTGTGGTGGCAAACCAATTACTGACAATGGAAGCAAATCATTTGGAATCTGACGCAATACTGTACCGTAATTGCCCTTACCCTTCAGTACGCTTACACGGAAACGAGCCTTATCACCGAAAGCCAAACCAAAGTCTGCACCACCATTCTCATTTACTTGGCGCATCTGATCCTCAGTACAAATGCTACGTACAAGACGCTCTGTATCTTCTGGTGTCAGAGGAGGTAAATCAAGTGGAGTCAAATCACCATGAATACGTAGCATTGGTGGAACGCCCACTGTAATGTGAAGGTCAGAAGCATGCTCCTCAACAGCAAGCTCCATCATTGAATCCATATCTAAAATATCTTCTTCCATAACTATTAATCCTCATCACCCATTGTTACACGTAGAACCTCGCTCACAGTTGTAATACCTGCAATTACCTTGCGGATACCATCCTCACGCAAAGTACGCATACCTAACTCGCGAGCTCTTGCACGAATTTCAGTCACACCTGAATTTTCAAAAATCAAGCGCTGAATTTCATCATCAACCTTAAAGATTTCAAAAATACCTTTACGTCCTTTATAACCGCTCTGAGAGCAGCGCTGACATCCAGCACCTCTGTAAAGCATTGCAGACTGAAGGTCTTCAACATTCAAGCCTAAGCTGCGTAGCTCCATTGCCTCTGGAGTATATTGTTCGCGACACTCTGTACAAATTGCGCGAACAAGTCGCTGTGCCATAACAGCACGCAAAGCAGAAGCAACCTGGAATGGCTTAACACCAATATCAAGCAAACGAGTAATTGCACCAGGAGCATCATTTGTATGCAATGTAGAGAATACCAAGTGACCTGTAAGCGCAGCTTCAATAGCAATTGATGCTGTCTCAAGGTCACGAATTTCACCGATCATTACGATATTTGGAGCCTGACGCAAGATTGCGCGCAATGCTGCAGCGAATGTCATACCGATATCTGCATTAACATGCACCTGGTTAACACCTGTCATCTGATATTCAACAGGGTCTTCAACAGTAATCAGCTTTCTGTCAGGCTTATTGATTTGGCCTAAGCAAGCATAAAGAGTTGTGGTTTTACCAGAACCAGTAGGACCTGTAACAAGCAAGATACCATCAGGCAAGCCAATCAACTGCTCAAATGTCTGCTGGTCATCTGTCATGAAGCCAAGCTCAGGCAAACCAAGAGACAAGTTCTGCTTATCCAAGATACGCATAACAATACTCTCGCCATGGCCTGTAGGAACTGTAGACACACGAAGATCAAGCTCACGGCCTTTAACCTTGATTTGGATACGGCCGTCCTGAGGAATACGTCTCTCAGAAAGCTTCATATTAGCCATTAGCTTAAAGCGCTGAAGAATTGCACCTTGAAGGCGTTTAGGTGGAGCCTCTTGCTCACGCAAAACACCGTCAATACGGTAGCGGATACGGAAGCGCTTTTCCATTGGCTCAAGGTGAATATCGGAAGCACGTGAAACGAATGCGCGCATGATAATCTGAGCACAAAGCTTTACGATTGGGGCATCTGCCTCACTTGCCTGAGAAACACCTAGCTGATCCTCAAGAGCAGAATCTTCTTCATCTCCAGCCTGCTCTCCTTCAGGTGCTGCACCGCCAAGCTCATTATAGATGTCGTCCATATTTGCATCCTGGTCAGGATACAACATAGTCATCATTGTAAGAATTTGTTGACGAGGAGCGACTACTGCTTCAACATTTTTGTCAAGTGCATAGCGAAGTCCATCAAGCGTCTCAAAATTCATTGGATCTGCAAGAGCAACAGTCAATGTTCCATCCATCTCATAGAGAGGAACAACTCTGAATTTACGAGCAATATCACCAGCAAGCAATGCACGAGTTGCATCTCCCATATCTGCTTGTGAGATATCAACAAATTCCATACCAAAAGCTTGAGCAACATAACCAAGTACTATCTCCTCGGTTAGCTCACCTTTTTTCAGCATAATATCAATTACAGACTCGCCCTCACCTGTAACACTGGCAGCCGCAGCATCTGCTTGCTCCTGTGCAATTACATTGTTCTCGAGTAGTATCTGTAATACATAATCGTCATTCGAAGTCACTTAATGCTCTCCTTCTTAAAGATAAGTTAGCAAAACCATCATAAAAAATTCAAATACAGGTGGTAAATAATCAAAATTCCACATCAATAATAGGCACAAAGAAATATCTACCCCATTTTTGATTTATTATACCCTAAAACAGACCCTTATTTCAACTAAAAACCACATTTTTGCAAAGACTTGGGTGCAAAGAGTTTTTTATGCAGGTTAAGAAACAAATGATACTTGCTCAAGATGTTTTTTTCTATACCTGAAGAATTCTTCTAACCTATTTGACATTAACAGTGTTCTAAGAGGTAATAGTGATTTAACACCATTAAG
>JAFPBK010000118.1 GCA_017424105.1 Kiritimatiellia bacterium
AGACGTTTAGGCATCACGCTTACGTCAAATATGTGCAGCACGAGGACGTACTGCACCCCAGTTATTCTGTAAGACGGGGACGTCTTACAGCCCAGTTAACGTGTAGGACGGGGACGTCCTACACCCCAGTTAAGCACACACCTTAATTATTTTTACCTGATCTATTCGTTATTCACTATTATCTATCCACTCATTCAGCGCCACGCTTACGTATGCTCCCATACTCAATGATCTTGTGGGCCGTACACGCCGGCGATTGGCAGTTGGAGTTATCTTGGAGCGGCTAGGCGTCGCCCTAGCCTCCAACAACAAGCGCTGGCGTATCACCCAGAACCACCACACAAACCACCACACAAGCTCAGCGCATCTCTGCGTCCTTTGCGCTCTCTGCGTCCCTTCCCCTTCGTACTTTTAGCTACAACAAATAAAGGCTCGAAAGCACTAAACTCTCGAGCCTTTAATATATAATCAATTAAGCCTAATGATTATTCCCACTCAATTGTTGCAGGTGGCTTACTTGTAATATCGTAAACAACGCGGTTAACTTCAGGAATTGTGTTTGTAATTTCCTCAGAAACCTTCTCCAACATATCCATTGGAAGCTTTACAAACTTAGCTGTCATGAAGTCTGTTGTCTTTACAGCACGTAGTGCAACTGTGTAAGCATATGTACGAGCATCATTTGTAACACCAACAGAACGATTTGCTGTCAAAACAGCAAAGTACTGACTTGCCTGACCCTCAAAGCCATTGTCTACAATTGCCTTACGGAAAATAGCATCAACATCACGAAGAATATCTAGCTTTGCCTTTGTAAGCTCACCGATACAACGTACACCCAAGCCTGGACCTGGGAATGGCTGACGATAAGCAATTGAATCTGGCAATCCAAGAGCAACAGCAACCTTGCGCACCTCATCCTTAAATAGATACTTTAGAGGTTCTACAAGACCCTTGAACTGGATGTCCTTAGGTAGACCACCTACATTGTGGTGTGCTTTAACCTTTTTACCACCATCGCCACCACTCTCAATGATATCTGGATAAATTGTACCCTGAACTAGGAACTCAGGCTCACCAGCAGCACGTGCTTCTTCCTCAAATACACGGATAAATTCTTCACCGATGATCTTGCGCTTTGTCTCAGGATCCTCAACACCAGCCAGGCGCTTTAGGAAACGCTCCTCGCCCTTAACATGTGTAAGGTTAACACCAAACTGCTCAACAAATACCTTCTCGATCTCCTCAGGCTCACCCTTACGCATCAAACCATGGTCAACAAATACACTTGAAAGCTGAGCACCTACTGCCTTGTGAACAAGCAATGCGCAAACAGAAGAGTCAACACCTCCAGACATTGCCAAAAGAACTTTCTTATCACCTACTTGCTCGCGAATATCTGCAATAGCTTCCTCAATGAAAGCCTCTGTTGTCCAATCGCGATTAATCTCACATTTAGCAAGCTCTTTATCTAGAACTTCTGCTGTGATATCACTATCAATTAAATCAATAACTGGGACATTGAACTGTGACAAATCAGCTGCAGGTTCTTTACCATAAGTTGCTTCACCACAAGCCTTACCACGCTGAAGAACGATAGCCTTTGGTTTTTTCTCTGCAATACGCTCTGCGGAAGCTGTATTTGGAAGTACTTCACAATAAATATTTAATGAACGAATCTCTTTTGCTGCTGCCTGACTATTGATGGCGCCAAAATCAAGTACTACAACCATGTCATGTTTGTTTTTCATATGTCTCCTTTGTTGGAAAATCGGTATAAAGAGCACCGATAATTGAGAAATAATATCAAAAAATTTTATGTGCTTGCAATGATTTTTTTTTGTTTATTTCATAATAAAATCAAAAAAAATGTAACGATAAATTGGTGTTATTAAAAGTGCTTAGTTTTTGACAGGATTAACCCGTGTTGGCTATCGCAGAATTAGTGAATAGATAATAATGAATAACGAATAGAAAATGTAAAATATAAAAATAACTCTAGGGTGCACCCCGTCTCGTCTTGCACAACTCTGGGGTGCAATGCATTAGGCAAATAAGTTAGGTTATATCAACTATATCTTATTTTCTATCAAATAAAGATACATCTCGGAGGCATGCCAAGTATGAGGAGCTCCTACCCTGTTATCTACATAGCTATCTGAAATAATGCGACTGCCTTCATAATTGGCTTCACTCGCACAAATTTCCCAGCTCATTGGATAGGTAATTTCCAAATATTTTTCGTCTATCGGCTCATTTTCGAAGTGCTTTACAGCCCACCATAAATAAGGGTACTTTTCATTATACCTATTCTCATAAGCTGTAACACGCTCTACCTTTGCCTTATCCATCCAAAACATTCGTGCATAATTATCAAATTCTTGAGGAATGCTTATAAATGAATTATCTAAGCCTAATTGTTTCAAAGCATAGTCTAACCAAAGTGTAGAATATATTTCATGATGAGAATAATCTGTTGTTCCTGTAAGCAAACCACCTGACATTATGCGTTTTGCTTCATCAATTATCTTCTGCACCATTGGGTGAAACTTATCTGCAACTAAAGAAATAATATAAAGAAGCTGCCCAAGATTATCTGGCTCGCAATTCCCCTTATTATTTCTGTCATAAAGCTCAGTAATACTCAAAACCCAATCTTTTATTAAATGCAAATTGTTGCTATGCTTCAACACCATACCAACCATTGCACCATCACGATACCAAGGCTTATCATACACAAAGATGTTTGGCAAAGGCTTACCATCCTTTATGTTGAAAAGCACTTCTTGTAGAAGTATTCGTAGATGTTTTGCATATTTATATTCAGAAAAGTTTGGTAAGTTAATATGAGAAGATGTAATGCATTTATCGTTAATATAAAAGCCTTCCTCATTCTCTGATAGCACGACCTCTTCCCCTGAAGCAAGCTTAAGTTTTACGGTGTAGTCAGCAAAAAGAAATTCTTCACTGACTACATCCCATTCATAAGCACATGCACCATCGTCAACTTTTAAAAGTTTGCCTGCCTTATAAATAAATTTATCCCTGTCACCCATTCCGAAAAGGAAGAATTGGTGAGTGGTAGCAATCAACTGATTCATCCTATAAATCCTTAAATGCGATTCCCTGATAACCATTACCTGCAAGGAAAGCAATAAAATGCTCAAAGTGATATGGATCCATATTGACCCATGGATGCTCTAGCTCTGGTACGCCATGGAATACAAATACAGGTACATTCTTTTCAAAATCTATGCTTGGCAATATCTTGTTTACATTAGAGAAATAATTAAAATAATTTTGATAACAAACGCTAAAAGCAGGAACACGCAGTGGATCATCCTCTGCTGGCTTATAAAGAACAAAGCTATCAGAAGCTGTACGAGCATACTTATAGCCCTTCTCCTTCAGCACCTCTGCCATAGCCTCTGAATAAGGGCCTCCTGGATATGCAAAAGATGTTGGCTCTGGCACAACACAAGTTTGTGTTAAATAATCAGTCAAAGCAGAAAGCTCGCGCTCACACTCTTCCTTTGTACCCATATTGTGATTATATGTGTGATTACCAATTTCAAAGCCTTGCTCATGTAATGAACGAATCTGTTCAGAAGTCATAAGATTTGCAGCTGAATGCTCTGAATGCCATTTTTCATCAAAATTGCAAACAAAGAATGTAGCATTGAATCCATATTTCTTTAGAATTGGAGCTACAAATGTATAATGATTTACTACAGCATCATCAAATGAAAGAACAAATCTCTTTTTAGGCTCATTTGATGGGAACTTAAATCCGCAAGAATCCTTAAGGAAGGTTACTGCTTGTTCTGGCCAACGAGCAATGTCATTGCGTCCATAACCAAATTGCATACCATGAACACCTGCAGGGAAAATGTGCATTTCTGCAGTACGTTTTGCCTTCACCATTGCATTATGGAATAAAACAGAATTCTCAAAAGGAACAACCTGGTCTTCTACAGTTGCCCACAAGAAAGCAGGAGGTGTTAAATCTGTAATTTGCTTCTCCAAAGAAAACAAATCACGATCCTCTTGTGTTAATTCATTCTTATGGAAAAAGTTTTTCATTGAGCCAACATGACCAATCTCTGTACCAGAAAGAACTGGGAATGAGAGAAGCATTGCATTTGGAATATATGGTGTTGTGGCATCATCTGTCAAAAATTCACGAGGAAGCTTTGTGCAAAGTGTACCAAGTGCTGCGGAAAGATGGCCACCAGCAGAGAAGCCAATCACTGCAACATTATCTGGAATTACGCCCCACTCCTTTGCATTTTTGCGAATAAGCTGAATTGCTTCTACACCATCACGAAGAGCATCCGGATAAGCCTGATTCTCGCCAACACGATAATGAAGCACAAAGCAACGTAAGCCAAGCTTAGAAAAGCGATCTACCATTGGGCCACCCTCTGTTGCATAGCAAATGCAACCATAACCACCGCCAGGAAGGATAAGCAATGCTGGTGCAGGTGGCTGGGATTGAGAATAATCGTCAACAAAGCATTCTAGCTTTGCAAATTCATTAAGCTTAATTTCTTTCATATACATCCTTAATTTGATTAAATTTTAAATTAAATTGGCCAGTTCGCTAGCACGGACAAGAGCATGAGGGCGCTGCCAGTGAAGTAAATCGCCTGCATAAGCATGAGCCCATGCAGCAGCACAAGCAGCTATCTCCACTGCATCAGGTGTGCGTGCAAGATATGCACCACATACACCTGCTAGAACATCGCCCATTCCTCCACCTGCAGCCATTGCCGGATTGCCATTTGTAAGCATATGCAATTCATCGCCACAAATCAATGTGCGAGCACCCTTAAGAATTACAATAGCACCGGTTAACTCGCGTAAACGCATTGCTGCAGAAGCTCGGTCGGATTCAACATCAGGAACTGTGGTCCCTAGCAAGCGTGCAGCTTCGCCTGGATGAGGTGTAATTACAAGAGGACACCTTGCTCCGCGAAGAATTGAAGGCTCAGTAGCAATCGCATTCAACGCATCTGCATCTAAAACAAGTCCCTTACATTCTGCAGATAAAAGTAGCTTTACACACTCTGCCACAGCTGGTGTATTTCCCATGCCTGGACCACACACAACTACCTTACCAACTAAAGAAGGTAAAAGTGCTTTTACATATTCAGGCGACCATTCACGAGCACCTTCTGGTGCAGCAGATTGCACAATAAGCTCAGGAGCAATTGCTCCAACACGCCCTACACAACAAGGCAATGTGTAGCATGTACATAGTCCGGCACCTCCACGCAATGCACCAATGGAAGCCAAACTTGCAGCACCTGAATAACGGTCACTTCCTGCAATAACAGCCACATGACCTAAACTGCCTTTATGTACATTCCAAGCCTGAACAGCCATAGAATAAGGCTGAACAAAAGCCTCAGTCACAAAATCTATGCTTCCCTGCTCATTATCATTTATATCTGATAGTGAATAACCTAAATCAACTACGTAGACACTGCCACAAAATTCTGCTGATGCAGGCTCTTGCATAACAAGCTTTGGGCATCCCATTGTAATAGTTACAGAGGCGTGAACAATATTAGCAGCATTTATTTTTGCAATCTCAGAAAAATCTTTATCAATAGCATTTGCAGATAAGCCAGAAGGAATATCTATCGCAACTATTTGAGCCTGCCCCTGCCACGAATTGATCCATTCTATTGCCTTAGCAATCCCACTAGGTAATTGACGATTTGGATTAAATCCAATTCCAAGCACACCATCTAAAATTATTGGATCTTTGGGGAAGGCGGTATGGCGTCTGGCATTCCAGCAATCACCATCTTCATCAGCATAGTAAACACTAATTCCCTTGGCATCAAGATAATTTAAGAAATCTTGCATTGCTTTAGGGTACTTATCCATTTCTGCTACTGCAAAAAAATCAACATTGTAGCCACTTTGAGAAAGTATCCAAGCACTCCATAATGCATCAAAACCATTATTGCCAGCACCAAAGCAACTGATAATGTGTCGCCCAGTATCCTTTGCGGAAATTTTGTTAGCAACAAAATCAGCGATACCAATTACAGCTGCATTCATAAGAGATAGTCCTTCTGGTGTTTCTCCATCTCTGTCCCATGCAGGAGTAATTTTATCTAGCTGATATATTGTTGAAGTATGCAATGCCTTCATATAAAATTTACGCCTCTCAATAAAATCAAAAGCTATCCCTCAAGCTCCTCAGGAAATTCCTTAGCTAGCTTTTCATTGAAT
>JAFPBK010000119.1 GCA_017424105.1 Kiritimatiellia bacterium
ACACCACTATTTTAAATATTTGATGATGTTTTGTAAATACAAAAACTTAACTTACAGCTCTAAAACTAACAAAATCATACTTTCTGACTACAAAAAGGTGCATTTAGTTGCGCAATGGTGCGTTTACTTTTGCAATCTACAATTTATTTTCGTACAATTTTTCTATGGTGGCAGAATGCCTGCTTTTATACTCGCCAGACATTTACTTAATTCGCTTTTAATCTTTCCAAATAAATTGGTGATTTATTGCTTCTCCGCCATCTACTAATATGCTTTGTCCAGTACAAAAACGATTTACTACAGTAAGGAAATATGCCCACTGAGCAATCTCTTCAGGCGTTGCCCATCTGCGCAATGGGGTTTCATCCATAATTTGCTCCCAAAGCTCTTGATCTTCCATAACACAAGCATTTAATGGTGTTAGTACGCCACCTGGATCAAGGCTATTGCAAGTTGCATTAAATTTTGCAACTCGCTTAGCTACATTTTTAGTATATGCTAATACACCACCCTTGCTGGCACAATATTCTGGAAATTCTGCTCCTGTATGAGCACTGGCAGAGCCAATATTTAATATTGATGAAATATTTTCTTGAATGCCATACTTTTCCGTAATGTGAATCAAAGCCTTAAGATTTGTGCTAATATCATCCTCATTCTGCGTACCTGCATTATTGATAAGAATATTTATTTCTGCAAGCTCTGGCAATGCGGATGTATCCCTGATATCACAGGTATAGTGTGTATATAAGGAATTTGAGATACTGGCAGCCTGCCTGTCAATTCCTATTACAGTATGCCCCTCTTTCAAAAATAATTCTGCTATCGCTTTACCGATACCTTGGCTTGTTCCAGTAATTAAAACGTTCATTTTATTAGCCTTATCGTTTATTTATATAGCTTAAATATTCAGTACCAATAGCATGAGTTCTCCATCCTTTAAGTATTTTATAACTAATTGGAGAGAAAACAATTTGAATAATCAGCTCTAAAATAGCTCCTGCCAAAGAACATGTTATGCATTGTAAAATGGTCCAATGAAAACCATTCCAAAAGATTGGGGCAAAACCAACAAATACAATCAATGAAAATATCAGATTATCACAAAATTGAGCAACTATTGTGGATACATAACATTGCATAATAAATGCAAGTTTACCATTTGGATTTTGTTTAAAACCTTTTCCAATTGTCCAATTCAAAAAATTATTGATTGCTGCAGAAGTAAGGAATGCGATAGTGCTGCCTAACAGAATAAACCATGTACCCCCAAGGATGTTATTTAAAGCGGTATAATCTGCTGCACTGGAAGGGATTACACTGGCGATATAAAATATCATGCATGTAAGAAGATTTACACTGGTTGCTAAGATTGCAATTTTTGTAGATGCCTTTGGTCCAAAATACATGGTGATTGTATCCATACATAAAAAGGCAAGCCATGAAATAAGAAATCCTCCATCAATTGCTATCCATTCATTTTGAAAGATTGTCTTATTTGCCAATAGATTCATACAAATAACACTGACCACAAATAGTGTTACTACCATTGTGGGAATGCTTCTTAAAAGAATAGCTGTTTCTACTCTTTCTTGTTGTATTTTATCTTTTAGCGATTTTAATGTTACCATTTTAGAATATATCACAATACCTAAAGAGAGAATATTTTGGTATAATTGCTGCTTGTACAAAAACATTCTCACATCACGTTTATATAGATCTTATGGCGGAGGAAGAGGGATTCGAACCCCCGATACGATTGCTCGTATTCCTGATTTCGAGTCAGGTGCATTCAACCAGGCTCTGCCATTCCTCCACTAAAAAAATGATTACTATAAATGTATCAAATATGTGATTTTTATTCAAGAAATTACCTAAAACGGCGAAAATGCAGTCATTACAACAAATGCAATGTATTTGTAACTATTATTCTTCATTACCAATGGCATTCCACTCTGTAGAATAAAGTTTTACAGCAGGAAGTTCCGGCATTGCAGCAAGAACTTCTTTCATAGAGCGAGTATCCTCGCCAGGCAAATGTAAATCAGGAGCAACATCACAAAGTGGCATACATACAAAGCGTCTGTTACGACACTGAGGATGTGGTAAATGAAGATGTGGTCGCTCCATCACAACATCTCCAAAAAATAATAAATCTAAATCAATTGTTCGAGGAGTATTACGCACCTCTGTACGTACACGCAATAGCTTATCCTCAATTGCGTGTACGTGAGTTGACCACTCCTCCACATCTAACTCAACATCAAATAACAACACTGCATTTAAAAATGCCATGTGTGCATATTCTGCTGGCACACCGACAGGATCTGTTTCATAAATATTACTTGCGGCAAGAAGCTTCACCCCTGCTAATGCCTCAAGCTCTGCTCTGGCATCACATAAGTGCCCCATTCTGTCGCCCAGATTTGTTCCTAAACCAATTCCTGCAAGTGTGCCCATGGTGTTATTACTTTCCTAAAAGAATTACTTTAATAAACCAATACAAGCAATATACATCTACGATTGCAAGAACTGCCAAGAATAGATTTGTATAAAAACGCTTACAAGGAGTACCTGAAGCCTCACGTGGATATGCTGCTTTGCTTGTAAATTGCTTACGTAGCTTTCTTGTCAGACGCATACGCTGGTTAACAGCCCAACCACAGCCCTCCAGAATTAGGCTCAAATCCTGACGAGCCATCTTAATCAATGCAACAATGACAATTGGAACAAGCACAGCAAGGAATGCAACAGCTAAACCTTGAACAATTGTCCAAATATCCATTCCTCCAAGTGACTTTGTAATAAAGGCAAGAGAGGAACCAAGAGCTGCAAAAGATAGGCTCATACCCATCATCATATTTGCTGGAGAATTACCTCCTTGTGCTGCTGGAGGAGCCTTTGTTGTTGAATCAACTGTAGCAAGCAATTCTTTTTCTGCATTAGCTGTCTTTCCTTCAATTTTACCAATTAAGAAATCTCCGACCTTCTTAAATGGTGCAAGCATTGCTTCACGAAGACTGATTGGTGCTTCAACAATCTTTGTAATTACAGCATCATGCTCAGCACCCTTTAAATCAAAGAAAACGCCACGCTTACCAACTGATAAATTACCACGTGTACCTGAGGTTGCAGGCATTGCTACCTTAAGAACAGGAGATTTATCATTAGGTATAACATCAAGATAAATGATAAATATGCCACTATTCTTTGCAATAGCACTATGAGCATTAGCATCTGTAACAGGAATTGCCATATTAAACCAGCGTCCATCAATTACAGCTCTGCCACATTCAAATAAAGCATCTGCTTGAGGATTATATAACTTACTTAAGTTAACATAGTTATTAACAAACTCAATTAAATGCATTCTGCAAAGAATTAGCTTTTCTAGCTTATTTAATGCAGCCGCACGATTTGCAATATCCTGATCAATTGCTGTTAACTCAACAATTGCTGCATGATATTTCTCATCTGTCCACTTTTCTAAATCTGCCTTAGCAAAGCCTTCAACAATTGCGCCTTGCTTTGATGCCAAGTATGCACCATAAGGAGCAAGTGTTGCTTTAATCTTGTTCCAATCTGCCTCTGTAAGAGCAAAAATACCTTCACCTAAAACAGGTGTGACTACTGCAGCAACTAATTCGTTGATTAAACCACGATAGATTGGGTTAATGCCAGCACCAGTCAGAGGTAATGCGCCATTATCATCTGGCTTAGCAATAGGAGCGGCACCAAGTGCATCACCAGCTGTATCAGCTGCAGCAGAAGCAGAAATAAAGCGAGCAGAATTTGTTGGATCAAAATCACGGAAACGAGCTACAAGGAAGAACTTGTCCAATTTTCCCTCATACTTCTTCATAACATCCCATGCTTTAGGAGTAGCTGCACCAAGTGGCATTGCAGGACCATCCTCTGCTCCATTCTTCTTCCACTCCAAAAATGCCTTAATTGAATCACGGAAAGTTTCTAGCTGAGCAAGATTTACTCCTGTCGCACCACTGATATCTGGAGTACCACCAGTTGCTTTGATTGCAGCTGCAATATATGCTGAGATTTCTGCATCAGTAGATGATTCAGGAACAACAACACCATCGCCATTTAATGGCTTACTGCGAATCTCCTTCATACAAAGGCGAACATTATCAAGTGATGTTACCTTACCATCTGTCTTGTATTGCTCTGCTACATAATTAATTGTAATCTTCAAGCCTGGTCCATCAGTAGAAGCATCTGTAATTAAAGCGGTTTCAATCTCTGGCTTTGATTCGGAGAAGCAAGATAAATCTGTCAATGTATCCATACACCAGCGAACAACGTCTTTAATTTCATCAGTTCGGATACGACCATTAGCGTCTGTATCAACATACTTTAGAAATGCCTTGTCAATTAAATATGCATCAATTGGAGCACTTGAAATTGCCCACAATGATTCATCCAAAGCAACAATTTCCTTTAATGCGCTAGGTGTATCAATGCTTAACTGGTATGATTTACCCAAATGTATGAATTTCATAATTGTATATTCTCCCTATTAGATTCGAACCTTTGTTTGTTTAAAATAACGTGATAATGTAAGCTTTACAGATTTTTCGCCAGGCACTACAGCAACCGAAGCATCAACTGCATAACCAGGCAACCATAGAACCTTGCCACTGGCTGTCGCCAACAGAGGAATACTGCGCCTGAATTCTTTTGGTAGCTTTAAGTCTGTAAAGATATCTGAAAGCTTTCTTGTAAAATTACTGCCTGCCGGAGAAATTTTATCTCCATATTCGTAAGAACGCAATACAAGTGGCTCATCAAATGCAGCTGCAGAAATGGTGCACTCTACCGGATATTGACCTAGTGGTGTGCGAGGAGGTTTAATTAACTGACGAGATGGCTCTGTAGCTAAAGCAACGTGAAGCAATTCACCAAACTCATATGTACCAAGGCAGACGCGAGTTGCAGATGCCAGCTTCAATATCTGAGGCATAGCATAATAAAAACTACGCTCTCCCTCTTCATGCTGCTTTGCATATAACTCTAGTGGCAAAAGCTTAATAGTTGCGCCTTTGCGAATCGCAACACAATTACTTGAAAGTGTAGCAATTCTCTGCTCTGAGCCATCACATTCACAAAGCGCCCAAAGCCTGTCAACCATTTGCTTAATTACCTTATCAACAAGCTTACTTGAATAAAGAAATTCCAGCAACACACGACTCCTGATTGCCTCATGTAATTCTGCCAGCCCCTCTATAGAAATTGTTGCATAGCTTGATTCATCTGCAACCTTCAGCTTTGCCAAATGTTCTTTGGCTATCTCATCTAAACAATCAGAATCTTGACGAATTAGTTCCATTGTACGTAAAATTGGCTGATCAAAGCCATCTCCAAAATTTTCCTTTAATGCAGGCACGATTTTTAAGCGAAGCTTATTTCTAAGGATTTCTAAATCTCCATTAGTAGAATCCTCGCACCATGCTTGATTATATTTTTCTTTAAGAAATTCTTGTAACTCAAGATGTGAGCAATTGATTATAGGGCGAAAGAAAACAATACCATTCTCACCGACAACCTCTGGGCGAATACCACCAAGTCCACGCAAACCTGCTCCACGCAACAAACGCAGGAATAAAGTTTCTACTTGGTCATCGCGATTGTGTCCTGTCGCAATAGCAATACACTTATGAATATTCGCTGTAGCAATAAAGAACTCTCTGCGCATTGAACGAGCAGCCATTTCTACAGATTCGCCCGACTGCTTTGCTGCCGCAGGAACATCCCCTTTTCCTAAAACAAAGCGTAGTCCAAGCTTCTCACATAGCTCTCGCACATGCGCTTCATCGCGATTCGCCTCTTCGCCACGGATTCCATGATTATAATGCGCCACAATGATGCGTTCTAAAGCAAGCTCTTCTTTTAAAGCAAGTAGCATTGCTATAGAATCTGAGCCACCAGAAACAGCAACAAGAATTGGAGCCGTTGACTCTTTAACACATTGTGGAATAAAAATCTTCATAAGAATTTGAATTATATCTTTCGCTTACCACCCATATAAATTTATGGATTGTTCTTGATATGAACATCGCACTGTGGGAAAGGAATTGTAATATTTGCTTCTTCAAACCCAAGCTTTACATCGCGTGTGAGATCATGCATTGCATCCCAATAAACACTTCTGTCTACCCATACACGCAAAACCAAATTTACAGAGCTATTATCCAATTTATCCACAAATGCTATCGGCTTTTGTTCTGTAGCTGTAATACGAGCATCTTTCTCCGCGACTGACAACAATACGCGGATTGCCTCTAGAACAGAATCCCCATGAGAAACACTTACAGGGATATCCAAACGACGAAGATTATTACGAGAGTAATTCTTTGTAGAATTTCCCCACACAACACTATTAGGTGCTTCAACAAAAATTCCATCCGCTGTAGTAAATTTTGTTGTAAAAAGACCTATTGTATCTACAGTGCCACTTGCTACCCCACAATCAACAAAATCGCCTACCTTAAATGGGCGTAGGATAACGATCATCAAACCTGCAGCGATATTGCTTAATGTATCCTTTAAAGCCAAGCCTATTGCCAAACCACAAGCTCCAAGCATAGCCAACAAGCCTGATGTATTGATTCCAAAGACATCCAAAATCATCAACACAGCAACTACATAAATCAATATAACAGATGCACCAATAGCCAAACGCTTAACTGTTGGATCCAATTCTCCGCCCTTGGCTTTATCAAGTATGGCTACTAAAAATTTCTTTAGTAAAATATTGCCGCCATACGCTGCTCCTAAAATCAACAACGAAGGCAACAATTTATTTAAAATAAAACTCATAAAATCTCCCAATCTACTTATGAAAGTTTTGTTGATATTATGATAGCAAAAATATTATTTTCAATCTAGAAAATAATCCTAAATTTTGGATCAAAAACGATGAAACAACAAAATAAATCATAGGTTCAAATATTTATATTTTTTTGCTACAATATAAGAAAACATCAATATTAACAATCATACATTCAATTTCTTAACTTATGAAAATTGCCGTAATTACAGATTTACATTATACAAAAACAAAGATTAAAGATTGTCCTAATCGTGCTGGCGAGCTTGCAAAAGAATTACTTGCTTCCGCTATTGATAAAATCAATTCTTCTATTAAACCTGATTTAGTTCTGGGTTGCGGTGATTTTATAAATGACGAAAATGATGCAGAACTTCTAAAAGAATTAGCTGAAATTTTTGAAAAACTGAATTGCCCTAAAATTATCATTCCTGGCAATCATGATCCATCGCCAGAGATTTTTTACAAGAGCTTTGAACGTCCTGCTGAATATCTTGACATCAACGGATATAGGATTATCCCATTCCCAGATGATATGCAAACAGCAGGCTACAATGCCCGTAAATCATGCGAGGATATAGAGCGAATAAAGAAACTAAGCAAAGAAATGCCAACAATTCTTGTGCAGCACGTACCTCTATATGCACCACGAACAATTAAGTGCGAATACAATTATGACAATGCAGAGGAAATTATCTCTGCATGCGAAAATGTTGTGTTATCCATCAGTGGACATGAGCATGCAGGCTTTTTGCCATCATTCAGATCTAAATTCCCTGTCGTAATTGCTCCTGCACTATGTGAGGGGCGCTTCCCTTTTGCTATAATTGAATTAGATGACAATAGGAAAATCAAATCCTACCATCTGGAATTCCTAGGGGAATGAGATTTTTAAGGGAAATTTTAATTAACTAATCACCGAATAAAAAAATATTGCATTTTTCTGCATTTTTTTAGAAATTTCAGTTGACTTCAAAAATGCGATTTGCTATACTTTCACTCGTTTTTAAGCCGGAGTAGCTCAATCGGTAGAGCAACTGATTTGTAATCAGTAGGTTGCGGGTTCGAGTCCCATCTCCGGCTCCATTTTTCCCTTTCAGGGCCGGAGTAGCTCAATCGGTAGAGCAACTGATTTGTAATCAGTAGGTTGCGGGTTCGAGTCCCATCTCCGGCTCCATTTTTTTGACCTTTCTTTTTTGGGTTTCATGTGAAAGCATGGAACCTTTTTTATTTTCTCTAAGACAAGGCTATTGATTTAAAAAAAATGTTTATCCCGAAAAAATCAGGATAAACATTTTTTATTATGTGTTATTGCACGAGCAATATTTTACTTTAATGTAGCACCAGAGCTTGCATTACCTACTAGCTGTGAATATCTGCGTAACCAACCAGTAAACTTACGTGGAGACCACTCTGGCTGATTCTTTCTGCGCTCCTCTAGCTCAGCTGCTGTCAAGCGTACGCTTAGCTTGCGGCTATTGATATCAATATCAATGATATCGCCATCCTTAATCAAGCCAATTGGACCACCCTCTGCTGCCTCTGGAGAAACGTGACCAATGCAAGCACCATGTGTTGCACCTGAGAAACGTCCGTCTGTAATCAATGCTACAGACTCACCCAGACCAGCACCAATGATATATGCTGTAGGAGCAAGCATCTCCTGCATACCTGGGCCACCCTTTGGACCTTCATAACGGATAACAACAACATTACCAGGCTTTACCTTGCCATCAAGAATACCCTTGCAAGCCTCCTCCTGAGAGTCAAAGCAAATTGCAGAACCAGAGAATACCATCATTGAAGGATATACGCCAGCCTTCTTAACAACTGCGCCCTGCTCACAAAGATTACCTGTAAGGATTGCCAAACCACCATCGTTAGAATATGCCTGCTTCAATGGGCGAATTACTGTCTCGTTCAAGATCTTTGCACGAGCAATGATTGAGCCAATTGTCTTACCAGAAACTGTTGGGCACTTCTTATTTAGCAAGCGTGGAATTTCGCCAATACGCTTTAGAATTGCAGGAACACCACCAGCTGCATTTACATCTTCCATATGATAGCTGCAGGATGGAGCAACCTTACAAACATTTGGACAGCGCTTTGAAATGCGATTGATGCGCTCTAGGTCATAAGGAATACCTGCCTCATGAGCAATTGCCAATGTGTGAAGCACTGTATTTGAGCTGCCACCCATTGCCATATCAAGAATAAATGCATTGTCAATGCTGTTAACTGTGATTAGATCGCTTGGTAGTGGGCTCTGAGCCTTTGCCATCTCAACAACGCGCTTTGCAGCTGTACGCCATAGCTTCTTACGCTCTGGAGAAACAGCAGGAATTGTGCCGTTACCTGGCAATGCAAGACCAATTGCCTCGCATAGGCAGTTCATTGAGTTTGCAGTAAACATACCTGAGCAAGAACCACAACCTGGGCAAGCATTCTCCTCAATTGTCTGAAGCTCTTCCTCGTCAATGATTCCATTCTTCTGAGCAGCAACAGCCTCAAATACAGAGTTAAGGTCAAGAACCTTACCTGTCTTTGGGTGCTTACCAGCCATCATTGGGCCACCACTTGCAAAAATTGTTGGAACATTTGCACGGATAGCACCTAGAACCATACCTGGAACAATCTTATCGCAGTTAGGAATGCAGATAAGAGCGTCAAACTTATGTGCTGCTACCATTGATTCTACGCAATCAGCAATCAACTCACGAGATGGTAATGAGTATTTCATACCTGTGTGAGCCATAGCAATACCATCGCATACACCAATTGTATTAAACTCAAAAGGTACACCACCTGCCTTACGAATTTCCTTCTTAATAAATTCTGCTACCTTATTTAGGTGTACGTGACCTGGAATTACTTCAACAAAGGAATTGCAAACGCCGATAAATGGCTTACCAATATCTTCCTTCTTCAAACCATCTGCGTATAGAAGACTTCTGTGAGGAGCTCTCTCAAAGCCCTTCTTAATTGTATCACTATTCATTATAATCAACCTTTCAACATAATAAATTGTTTTTATAGGTGCATTTTAACAAAAAAACAAAGATTTTTAAACAAAATATCGCATTTATTGCTTTATTTATTCAGTTTTATTTCGTTTAGCAAATTCAGCATCAGCTAAATCACAAAATCTTTTTATAAGCTCTGTTTCATGAGGATCATATGGCCTATGATTTGGACGATATAAATCATGAAACCATTTGGTAAAATCTATTTGCACATTATTATCTTCATCATACATCTGCCAAAATGCATTCCATGGCTCGTATGTCTGATATTTTCCTGCAACAAAGCCCCAATTATAGCATCCTATATTTTCCAAATAAAACAGCGGAAAATTTTCAAAAACGGTATTACCAGAGCAACGAGCAAGCCACTCTGTATTAATCAATGGGCGGCCAAACTGCTTCAGATATTTAATTATGCGGATATGCTCCTCATAGCTCCCATAGTTGTGATATGTGATGATATCTGAATTTTCGATAGCAAAAATATCCTCTGGCATTGAAAATTCAAAATTTTTATCACGGCACCAAGCCCCTATTGTAAGAGGTTGAGATGGATTTATGGCTCGCACTACCCTGACCATTCTTTCAAGAATAGGAAGAGTTATACCACTTCTTTGGCTGTTACCTGGCTCATTAAACAAATCCCACATGCAAATGCGAGCATCATCCTTGTACAAGGTAACAATTTCTTCTACCATGCGAAAATAATCATCGGCAGATTCTTGCTCAT
Organism: Kiritimatiellia bacterium; assembly: GCA_017424105.1. Taxonomy (GTDB): domain Bacteria; phylum Verrucomicrobiota; class Kiritimatiellia; order RFP12; family UBA3636; genus RGIG990. The sequence continues at coordinate 10,598 of JAFPBK010000119.1, forward strand.
CTAAATAAAAGTGAGGTGCTGGCCCATTGTGTCGCCCATGCTGAGAATGCTTTTTACCTCCATGATAGCCCCAATCATAGTGCTGCTCACCAATATATGGAAGCTTCCATAGTTCTGTCTTAGGAGGCATACAATCATTTGCAAGCACAATCATGCAAGAAATACCATATTTATCGCAAAGAGCAATATAGCGCTCAAAACGCTCAAGGAAGCTATCGTGCTCTTCCTTCCAAACCACATATTCAAGTATCAGTCTCACGGAGTTAAAGCCTAACTCCTGCATTACCTTAAGCTCCTCTTCGGT
>JAFPBK010000008.1 GCA_017424105.1 Kiritimatiellia bacterium
CCAGGAACATTATCAATAATTTCTAGAGTATAGCTCCAACCTAAACCACCATAGTTCATGCAATTTTCATGAAGAGGTTGAATGCCAGCCTGCAAGAACTTGTCAGTTATTATGCGAAGACGCTTAAAACGCTCTTCCTTATTTTGCCCATCTGGTGCTGTTTCTTTATTAATTGCATAGCTCATGATACGAATAAGCTTTGTACCTAGCTTCTGCATACGTGGAATAGCTCTATCAATAATTGCTAAATCAACATCAAATGGATCTGTAATTTTCTTACCCCAGTTAGCAATTGTTGAACCAAAGCAGTTAATTGATATGCCTGCATCCTGTAGCTTACCATAGACAATATCAAACTGCTCATCTGTTAAATCGTGAATATTTGTTTTATCAATATTTCTTGCTTCAATATTGGACCAACCAAGAGCCTTTACTGCCTCAATCTGTCCATCAATACCTATTGCAGCTTCATCAGCGAAACCAGTGAAATACATTTTAAAATCTCCTAAATCAAAATAAAGCTCAAGCAGGAATACGTGAGGCAGAAGTGCATGTAAGCCACACAGCTCCTACTTGAGCCTCAATAATTACATTGCTGTAAAAAACTACTTCATCAAAGACTTATATAGTTTTACAACATCTGCCTTAGTTACCTCACGTGGGTTACCTGGGCAGCAAGCATCAGCAACTGCAGAGTCAGCCAAGAAGTCAATATCTTCCTTCTTTAGCACGCCCTTTAGATTTGCTGGGATACCAACATCGATAGATAGTTGCTGAACTGCATCGCAAGCAGCCTTACGATACTGAGCCTGTGTCATCTTCTCAACACCTTCAACACCCATTGCGATAGCAATATCGCGGTACTTTGTACCTGTTGCAGGAGCATTGTACTTCATTACTGAAGGAAGAAGAATTGCGCAAGCCATACCATGAGGCATATCATATAGAGCAGACAAACCATGAGCCATAGAGTGATCTACACCTAGACCTACGTTTGAGAAGCCCATACCTGCGATGTACTGAGCAAGTGCCATACCCTCGCGGCCCTCTGGCTTATTTGCTACAGCAGCACGTAGGCTCTTAGCGATAAGTGCGATTGCCTTTATGTGGAACATATCTGTAATCTCGCAAGCACCCTTTGTGATGTAGCCTTCGATTGCGTGTGTAAGAGCATCCATACCTGTGAATGCTGTTAGACCCTTAGGCATTGTGCTCATCATATCTGGATCAACAAATGCTACTACTGGGATATCATGTGGGTCAACGCAAACAAACTTACGCTTCTTCTCTACGTCTGTGATAACGTAGTTGATTGTAACCTCAGCTGCAGTACCTGCTGTTGTAGGAACAGCTAGCAGAGGAACGCTTGGGTTCTTAGTTGGAGATAGACCCTCTAGGCTACGAACATCAGAGAACTTTGGATTTGCAATGATGATACCAACAGCCTTTGCTGTATCCATTGAAGATCCACCACCGATTGCTACGATACAATCAGACTTTGCCTTCTTATAAGCAGAAACACCCTTCTTAACATTCTGGATTGTTGGATTTGCCTTAATATCTGAGAAGATAGTGTAAGCAATCTTTGCTTTATCCAATAGGTCTGTAACCTTAGCAGTTACGCCAAACTTAATTAGATCAGGATCAGAGCAAACGAAAACATTCTTTAGACCACGGCGCTTTAGCTCGCCAGGAAGCTCAGCTACAGCTCCCTTACCATGATATGAAGTTTCGTTTAGTACGATTCTTGTTGCCATAATATTTATTCCTTTCTAGTCATTATATAATGATATACTTAAGTAAGGATATTATAGCTTTTATATATGTAGACTTTCAAGAAAAAAAGCGAAACATCTGACTAAAAACATAATGTAAACAAGCCAATTTGCATAGCAAAGTCTATGTATGTGGCAAGTATGCTATTAAGCAATGCTTGTTGTTGGCTGGGGCGACGCCCAGCCGCTCCGAAATAATCTTAAAAAACTTGCATATGAATGCAAATCTAAACCACAAAAGTGCGATAGTTTTGACAGGATAAATATAATTTGCTTTGACGCTGTGCCTGGCTTTGTCCGCCAATGGTAGTATCTCTATAAAAAAACGAACCAGAAATTTAGAATTTTCTGGTTCGGTAAGTTCTTTACCAGCTCAATTATGCCACTACTAAATTCGTGAGAGCAAATACTGGTTAATTTTGGAGAGAAGAGGGATTATTAAAATTCGTTGTAAGAAACAACCTCTGACAATGGGCGCTTCTCATCGTGCATATACAATGGCTTAGCATCTGCTGCAGGATATCCCATCACCAAAATTGCTAATGGCTTAATGTTGCTTGGAATATTAAATTCTTTTATTAGCTTCTCTGGCTCAAAGTACATTACCCAGCAACAACCTACTCCTATCTCGTGAGCCTTTAGCATCATGTGTGTTGCTACGATTGTTGCATCAATTGGAGATGCTAATGCTCCATCATAAGGACGCACCCAGCTCTCGCTCTCATTATGACATACAAGAAATGCTGTCTTTGTACCAAAATGACACTTTGTGCAATTCTTTAGCTTCTCTATTGCACTATCACTATTGATAACAAGTATTCTCTGTGGCTGACAATTACAGCCTGTAGGTGCGACATGTCCAGCCTGAAGAATCTTATTTACATCCTCTTCTGATAAAGGTCTATCTTCAAATTTTCTTACAGAATAACGTTCTGTTATCAGTTTATCATAATCCATACCATACCCCCTATTTTAATTGACTACACTACTCTTAAATAACTAAATTTACTGTTATTATAATAGATGACGGTTTACAAAGTAAACAGCACCTAATATACATAAAAATGCCCACAAATAATCAAGCCTCCATTTGTCGCCAAGAAAATAAACAGAAAATGGAACAAACACTAATAGCGTGATTACCTCTTGGATAATTTTTAGCTGAGCTACTGACAGCCCAGCAAAATGACCTAATCGATTAGCTGGCACCATAATGCAATACTCAAGAAATGCAATTAGCCAGCTAATCAATATGATTACTATTAAAGGTTTACCTACTTCACCCTTATTCTTTAAATGCCAATACCAAGCTGCAGTCATAAAAATATTACCGCAAACCATCATTGCTAATGTAATTAAAATCTTTGTCATATGCTTTTATCGGTTGTTATGTACTTGTACTGGATTTTATTAGAATTTGAGTAAATTAGAATAGCAAATTACCTTTGTCTGTTGGTGCTGCCTCATCCCACCAGCGTGGTGGCTTCTCACCTGAAGCAATATGCTGAATTGCCTTCAAAGTTATCTGCTTACCTTTTGCCTTAACACCCTTTACAGCAACCTCCTCAGCTGCCTTAAAGACCTTTTGAATTATGCGTTGGCTCTTGGCTGGCTTATACTTAATCCAAACAAATGCAGGTGTTCCCTCCTCAAGGAAGCGGACCTGTCCCTCGTTTGGCAATAGAGAATAATCCTTATTTGCAATCAAGCCACCAAAGCTAAAGCGCTTGATGTAGCTAATTGGATATTCTTTATCTGTATAAATAGCAGTATATTCTTTGTCGCGATTAAAGATTGCAGCATAAAGCATATTGTTATCAACAAACAGCTTCTCTGGAGCAGGGATAAGCTTAAACTTACCATCCTTCCAAACAACAATCAGTTTATCCAATGAAGAGCACTTAAAGAGCTCCTCACCGCCCTTGATATTGTAGCCTAGATAGCCTGATTCTGCATCATAGCAGATGCTGCACTCCGAAGCAGTAATTTCACGTACCTCAATCGCATCAAAAGTTGTAATTGTTGTATGACGAGGATATTGCTCAACAGTTTCCTTCTTGCGTTTCTTAACTTGCTTTGTACCCTTGCCCTTAGCATTTGGTTTCTCTTCGATTACCTCAACCTCACGCTCTACATACTGATAGCGCTTAATCATATCCTTGAGATAACGCAATGTGTATGCCTTAACTGCACCAAGATTCTGATTTACATCCTCAAGCATTGTATTGATATCATCAATTTCCTTACGATTCTTATTCATATCGTAAAGAGAGATGCGGCGGATTTGTACGGCTAGAAGCATTTCAATATCTTCATCACGAATATCACGATAAAGCTTATCACGAAATGGCTTAAAGCCTTCACGAATTTCTTCGTTAATCTGCTCTGCTGTTGTACATTTTTCAATGCGTTTATAGATGCGCTCTTCAATGAAGATTTGGACAAGTGTCTTGTTCTGACGTTGATCCTCAAGCTCATCACGCTTAATTTCAAGCTCACGCTTCAAAAGCTGCTGCAACTGCTCTGTATTTGCACGAAGAATCTCAGAAACTGTGCGCTCGCAAGGACGATTCTTTTCAATAACTACGCAATTTGCTGTAACTGCATATTCGCAGCTGGTAAATGCATAAAGAGCTTTAATTGCTTTCTCAGGAGCTGTACCAGGTATAAGTGTCAGGATAATCTCAACATGATCAGAGGTTGAGTCCTGAACGCTGCGTATTGGCACCTTCTTTGCACGAGTAGCATCCTCAATTGATGAGGTCAATGAATCTGTTGTCTGACCAAAAGGCAGCTCTGTAATAACAACTGTATTCTTATCGCGTACCTCCATCTTTGCACGAGTACGTATGCGACCAAAGCCGTCGTTATATTCAGATACATCAATTAAGCCACCTGTTAAGAAATCAGGAAGCACAGTAAATGGCTTATTCTGCAGAATTGCTATTTGTGCCTCAAGCAATTCAATAAAGTTGTGCGACATAATGCGAGTAGAAAGACCTACTGCAATACCCTCTGCACCCATCATAAGAAGAAGAGGAAGCTTAGAAGGAAGAAGCACTGGCTCCTCATTACGTCCGTCATAGCTAGGGATAAACTCAGTTGTCTTCTTATTGAAGATTTGCTCGCGAGCAAGCTGAGACAAGCGGCATTCAATATAACGACCAGCAGCGGCACCATCACCAGTAAAGATATTACCAAAGTTACCCTGTCCTTCAATCAAATAGCCTTTATTTTCAAGATTTACAAGTGCATCCTTAATTGAAGCATCGCCATGTGGGTGATATTGCATGGTGTGACCAACAATATTTGCCACCTTGATGAAGCGACCATCATCCTTTTCCTTTAGTGAGTGAAGAATGCGGCGCTGCACAGGCTTAAGGCCATCCTCAACAGTTGGGATAGCACGAGAACAAATTGTATATGATGCGAACTGTAGGAAGTTATCATCCATCACCTTCGCCAAAGGACCTGAATGGCGAGGGTCAAACACAGCAGGTTTAGCAGGTATCTGTGGCTGAACATCATCATCACCTGATGGCTCTGTTGGTGGCTCTGCAGGTGGTTCATCAGCAGGTGGCTCTGCACCTGATTCTGTTGTAACTGCCTCTGTCTTCTTGACTCCACCAAGATTTGTTCCTGCTAATGCCTTTTTAATAGAAGCATCTACAGCACTTGTTGCATTATTATTTGCATCTTCCTGAACATTAGAAACTGCATCCTGAGTTGCATTACCAAACTCATCAAAAATAAATAATTCCTGGGTCACACGGCGAGGTGGAGGCGTAATATCCTTTTTCTTTGCCATATTATAGATCCTCCGCATTAACAATCAAATTATCCATAATATATTGCTTACGCTCTTTTGAGTTAGAGCCCATATAGAAATTGATTGTATCCATCAAATGTAAATCTCGTGAAATATCAACTGGTGTAAGGCGCATATCTGGGCCAATGAAATCCTTAAATTCATCCTTGGAAATTTCACCTAAGCCCTTAAAGCGTGTAATTTCTGCAGATGCACCACACTTAGCAATTGCCTCCTCTCGCTCTGCATCATTATAGCAATAGAAAGAAAGCTCACGCTTCTTTGGGTGACGCACACGGAAAAGAGGTGTTTCCAAAATATAAACATGACCATTACGCAAAAGCTTTTCAAAGAATCGCATAAAGTATGTAATCAAAAGATTACGAATATGAAGACCATCCACATCGGCATCTGTTGCGATAATCACCTTCTGATAGCGTAAAGGAGCAATAGAATCCTCAATATTCAAAGAACGCATAAGATTATATAACTCAGCATTCTTGTATACGATATCACGCTTTAAATCACAAGTATTCAGAGGTTTACCACGCAAAGAGAATACAGCTTGCGTATTCGGATCACGACTGTTTGTAAGGGTACCTGCAGCAGACAGACCCTCGCAAATGAATATCATAGTATCCAAGCCCTTATTCTTTGCTGTATCAAGATGCTGCTTACAATCGCGCAACTGAGGGATACGCACAGAAACTGACTTTGAACGCTCACGAGCTGTCTTTTTAATTGTATTAAGCTCTTTACGTAGCTTACGAGTATCCTCAATCTTCTCAATCAAGCGCTTTGCATCTGTAGGATTACGATTAAGTTGTTCAACTACTGCCTGACGCACGCGATTAACCAACTCACTACGAATTTCTGCATTACCAAGCTTATTCTTAGTTTGAGACTCAAATACAGGGTCCTTCAAACGAATAGCAATTGCTCCAACCAAACCTTCGCGAACATCATCGCCTTCAAACTTAGACTTTGGAGAATATTCGTTAATTCCCTTTAGTACACCCTCTCTGAATGCAGAAAGATGAGTACCACCATCGCTTGTATATTGTCCATTTACAAAAGAGAAATACTCCTCTGTAAAACGATTAGTGTGGGTAAACACAAACTCCAATGTCTTATCTCTGAAATAGAATGGCTGATAGAGCTTCTCAAACTGAACCTCGTCATTAAGAAGGTCAAGAAGACCCTCTTCTGAGCGGAATGTAGTTCCATTATAATTGATTGACAAACCGGCATTTAGATAAGAAGACAAACGGAATCTTCTCTCAATATGCTCATCTTGGAACTTATAATTCTTAAAGATAGTGTCGTCTGGAATAAATTCTACAAGGGTACCATTACGCTCAGAGCTTGGGCCTCTGTTTTCACTTTGAAGTACACCCTCTTTAAAGATTGCTTCAAAGAATTCGCCATCACGAGTAGAGCGAACCTTAAAGTATGTTGAAAGCGCATTAACTGCCTTAGTACCAACACCATTCATACCAACGGAAAATTGGAATACATCATCATTAAATTTACCGCCTGTATTGATTTGGGATACACAATCAATTACTTTACCAAGAGGTATGCCGCGACCATAGTCACGAATAGTAACCAAATTATTTTCAATTTTGATATTAACGCTTTTTCCGTATCCTGAGATAAACTCATCGATAGCATTATCAAGAACTTCCTTTAAAAGGATATAGATACCATCATTATAATCTGAGCCATTACCTGTGCGGCCGATATACATACCTGTACGTTTACGGATATGCTCGAGCGGTGAAAGCGTCTGAATTGTTGTTTCGTCGTAAGATTTCTTTGCCATAAAAATAAAAAAAATTAGTCCCTCAAGAATTGCCTAGGGACATTGTTCCAAAAGCTACAAATTTTGGTGTAATTATACGACATCACCTAAAAAAAAACAATGGTTTTTTATTTACAACAAACCTGAAAAGAGTTGTTTTTAGGCTTGATTTATAAATCATTTTCGGACAACACCTTATCGGCACCATATTTATCAATTAAGATTTGTGCCCAAAGGCCTGGTGCTGTCCCAATTTCATTGCCTGATAATCGTCTGTTGTGCGAGAATACATATGAATATGTGGCTCTATTATTGTACGCATAAAAAAATCTCCTAATAGATGCTAAAAAGCAAAATAGTAATGCAAATAATCTATGATTATTATATTCCTATTTTAATAAATAATCAATAAGCAATGGGTGCTACAAAAATGAGAAATTTGCAATATCCAATTACTCTTGCGGACTACAATTTTTATTAGAACCATCCTTGCTATCCCGCAATTCCTTAATAGCCTGCTCTAATTCTGTAATTCTTTCTTTCAACGCATTCATGCGAGATAAACTAATTGATACCATAAGCATTACCATAAATGGAGTATAGAGCACCAAATAATCCACAATAAAATCTTCAAAACTGATTGGAACACACAATGGATGAGAAAACATTATGCACAATGGCAAAATAAAACAAATCATAGTAAACACCCAACTGACAAATACTAGCATGTACTATCCTCCATCTAAATATTATCTTCTGTAAGAATTTTATCTACACCATATTTGGCGATTACCATCTGAGCCCAAATACCTGGAGCAAACCCAATTTCATTTCCTTCATAATCATGAAGCTTTGAACATACCCCACAGCTTGGAGAGCGTGCCTTAAGCAAGAAAAATGATATTTCCTCACCATCCAATTTTGCTAGCATCTGCTCACAAACAATACGGAGCTTTTCTGTGACATCAACACGGGTTTTTGTACCCATTACGCGAATCCCCGCCTCTCCCATATCAACTAACTCAATGGTCTCTCGCGGGATTCCTAAGCCTGCTTCAACCTCTGGACAGAAATGTATAACCTCGTATTGCTCATGTAAAGCATCAACACCACCAACCAGATTCTTGTCAAACCCATCATAGCGAGTCTTAAAGCCTAGCAGACATGAACTAACCACGATTTTACTTTTCTTCATTTTTTAGCTCATATATTTTAAGCTCTGTAAAGCATTGACCAAAGCTTGGCTCTGTCTTCACTAACTCATACTTCAGCTCTAATACATCATAAAATTGACTAAGCAACTCAAGTGGAGTTGCTTCTGTAGATGGACATGTAATAGCAAAGCTATAGCCACTAATTGCTGCTACTGGACATTTGCCCGACTCCAATAGCTCAAGCAATGTCGTAAATGTATGCACCTTTCTTTCGCGAGCAACATCATCAGTCATCCATGAGCTGTACTCAAACATTGAGAATGGGCCTAACTCTAAGCCTGGAGCAACCTTTCTCTGTGCCTCAACTGCCAAATAGGCATCTTGAGTAAATAGCAGTGCATTCTCTGGAAGTCTCTCTCGAAGCTCAGCACCTATGCGCTTTAGCTTTAATACCTGAGGCTCATCTTGCATAATAAACCAAAAGCGATCCTGACGCTCAAGCACCCAATTCATGCACATAGGAGAACCGACAGCAAAAAGACCAATACATAAAAGAGCAACAACCACTAGGCTTTTATACCATGCCACATTGCGTATTGCCATTGCGAATAAAACTGAGGCAAGCACAGCCAATAGAGGCATACCAGGTGTTTGATAATCATCATATGGGAAAGGAGCTGTTCCATGAATTAGCATTGTTGCCACAAATGCCAATGCTATAATCACAACAAACAAATGCTCTATAGCTGTAGTTTTAACCCACCCTGCCACAAGAGCAACCTTGCTGCCATCTTTATTTGATTGATGCTGCCTTTTAGTTGTAAACCAAACAACAAGTGCTGAAGCTAGAAATAAAACAACCATAGGGAAATATGCTTGCAAGAGTCGTGAAACAAAGCCACCCATTAGCACAAATCTATTTAACAAAGAAGGTGTTTCTCTATGCACATGATAGGTTTGGCAGAACACAAAATTATCATATGAAGACAAAAGAACCGGGACAAAAATTATTGCTAGCATTATTCCGCCTGCAACACCAAAGCGTAGCCATGCAAAGCGTAGTTCCTTGCGTTTGCAAAACAAAAGCAAACCAAAGCCTACTGCTGCCAAAATTACGCCCAAAGAAAGTCTTACTCCTGCTGCCAAAGCAAAGAATGCTGCTGCATACTCAAAGCTAAAGCGTTTACGACTAACTAATGAGAACATACCTACTGATACAAACAATCCAGCCAATGCATAGGTTTTTGGAATCGCTGTAAAATAAGAATATACTGGGCAAAGACCTAACAATGCCATAGAAACTATTGCTGCACTACCCTTACGCCCTTTTGGTGCCAGACAATACGCTGCCACAGAAGCAAAGAAAACGCCAATAATTCCAAGAACAGCAGTAAAGACTCTGCCACCAAGCACTCCATCAGAAGCCCATAACCCACTGAAAGCGCTATAAAAGTATGGCATAACTGGTGCTTGAGTATATGCAAAATCTTTATAAGGTTGCATTCCCTGTGCAGTGTTGATTCCAGCAAGCAAGTACCAGCCTTCATCTTGATTTAGAGGTCCAAGCACAACATTTATACAATATAGTGCAAGAATACCTAACGCAACAATGCAAGCGAGCCAACACAAAAATACAGAGCGCTTCTTTTCCATATTTTATCTTATAAAATCACCAAATGGCTGAAGAGCCTTAATGTTCTTTGTGTGGCGAATAAAATCACCATGATTTTTATTACGAAGAGCTAATAATGCCTTTGTAACTGTCATTTCCTTAGATGCATCAGAAGCTGTACGCAAAATATCATACATCTCTTTTGGCGTAGCCTTACTTAAAGGTATTGAAATCTTACGAATTTCAACACTGCCTACCTTACGCGCATGACAAAGCAGCTCACCATTTGCATAGGCATATGCCTTGACCTCAAAAGTTTTTCCTGCAATTGTAATTTGCTTAAATGCTATTTGTGTTTGCTTTACAAGAGCAGAGCCAACAGCTTCCGCTTCAGGAATTGCAGAACCAAGAACATTTAAAATGCCTCTGCATTCTGCTCGATTAACACCTTGCTTTGAAGAATATTCATCAAAAATCTTTTTGACTCCTACGCGTGCTTCAGCAATACTCTTTGTTGAAAGTTCTGCATATGCCTTGCGAAGCATTTCTTCACGAGGAGAAGATTCAGAAGCATCTGAACTAGTTGTATTAGCAGAAGAAGTAACAGATGAAGTCTGTGTTTGTGTTGATTCTGCTACAACTGTTTGAGTTGCATATGATGTTGTATCAGCAACAGATGATTCATCGCTGCTGCTTGCAGCATTTTCAACAAACTCATCCTCTTCAAAATTATCAAATTCTGATGGATCCATATCCTCAACAGTAGATACTGCTGCTGCTTCTTTCTCAACAACATTATCATTGGTTGCCACTGCAGTTTGAGATAGTGGAACAACTGGTGTATCCTCGTTCTCAACTGGTTGAGCAGCTCCAATTGAGCCAGCAGGTCCAAGCATATTCACTATTGCGTACACACCACCTAAGAAAAGCAAAAGACATGCAACTCTTGTCAGTAGAACAACAACACTTGAAGGACGAGCCTTAACAAAGCTCTTGTATGTACTTTGACGAGGTGCACTTGCAGACTGATTAGGCACAGATGCAGGAGCTTTAGGTTGATTTACCTGCGGCTTAACAAATTGAGCCTTTGGTTGATTTGTTTGTGCAGGAGATGTATTTTCAGAAGCCGGAGCATTGCGAACTGTTTCCGCATATGAGTCTGGTGTTATAGGAGCATTATTTACAGGAACACCTGGAATAATCGGTGTGATTATTGGAGATTGATTAGATGGAGTAATCGGAGAAATTGTCAATGGTGCAGCATTCAAAGAAAGCTGATTGATTGTGCTACGAACAATTCCATTTGGTGGTTGCATGCGTAATGGACGTCCTGTAAGAACACGCTCAATATCCTCAACAACATCTAGCCACCATGCATAACGATCATCTGGATTCTTAGCCATCAGACGAGCAAGTATATAAACTACATCATCAGAAATAGCAGGATTTTTTACCTTTGGATTTGGCAAATAGCCAGAGCGTTGTAGCTCCAATATTTTCATTGGATCAGATTCTTCATCAAAAGGTGCCTTACCAGTAAGCATTTGGTATAAAGAAGCACCCAATCCGTACATATCTGCATGAAAATCTATACTTGGCAAGCAATCAATTTGCTCTGGTGCTGCATAATTTGGAGTGCCAACAAGCATACCATCATCAAATGCAAGAGGATTTATTCCTGGCTGGACAATTGTTGCACTATTAAAATTAAAGATTTTTACATTTCCATCAGCAAAGATACGAAGATTATCTGGCTTTAGATTTCTATGTACAAGACCAGTCTGCTTCCATGCAGCATCCAAAGCAAGAGCAACCTCTTTTGCTATTTGAAGTGCTTTATCAACAGCATATATTCCATTTTCCTTAATAATGCGTGAAATAGAAACACTATCTGCATTTTCAAATACGATATATGGAATACCTTCTGGTGTTGTTGAAATGTCAATAACTGGAGGAAAGTTATTATGCTTCAATCTGGCTATTGAGCGAGTAATAGTAGAGAAATGATTTACAAGATTTGGGTCTGCTGCAGCACGATTTTTCAACACCCAAATACTTACATTTCTATCTAAAGAGATTTGGCGTGCGGTCCAAATCGTGGTATCCGTAGTACCGCCAGCTTGCTCTAATATCTCATAGCCTTCAATTTTGATTGACATAATCTGCTACCTTTAATGTTTTAAATTATTGTGCTACCTATCTTACAGATGCAACTATTCTATTAATCCTCTACAGTATAGAACTGATAGATTGTTGTTGATTGATATACCTCGCCAGGATTTAGTCGAATAGATGGGAAGCCTGCCTGATTAGGAGAATCTGGTGCATGCTGTGTTTCTAAGCAGAAGCCCATACGCTTGCCGTAGCCACGACCGCCCTTACCGATAACCTTCTTAGGACTTAGGAAGTTACCAGTATAGAACTGAACACATGGTTCTGTTGTCCAAGTTTCCATTTGGCGGCCGCTCTCTTCATCCTCTACAACTGCACAAAGTGATAGATTTGCGCCAGCAGGCTTGCTGATAACAAAGTTATGATCATAACCGCCAGCAACCTCAATTGCAGGATGCTTTGCTCTTACGCGCTCACCAATTTTGTGTGGAGTAAGAAAATCCAATGGAGTACCCTGAACTGGAAGCACCTTGCCATTAGGAATCAAACCTGGTCCAACATCTGTATAGCGATCACAGAATAGCTGAACATAATGGTTATCTACATTTTTCTTTGCACCATTTAGGTTAAAGTATGCATGATGGGTTAGATTTACAAGTGTTGGAGCATCTGTCATTGCCCAATACTGAATGCGCCATGCATTTGTATTTTTAAGAGTATAAACTACGCGAACAAACAGATTTCCAGGGAAACCACCCTCTCCTGCTGGGCTTAAGCGAGTAAATTCAATTGCTGGGCCATCTGGAGTATCAAATTGGCGTGCATCCCAAATTACAGAATCATAGCCACCATCACCACCATGCAAGCAGCACTTATTAGGGCGCTTGCCTGAATTTAGAGCTAGCTTATATTCCTGACCGTCTAAAGAAAATTTTCCGTTAGCAATACGATTTCCTACACGACCGATTAGTGCAGAGATATAACCATCCTTTAGATGATCCTCTGGCTTATCAAATTCGAGAACAACATTTTCGAATTTTCCATTTTTATCTGGCACAGTAAGTGACATTACGATGCCACCTAGGTTAGAAACCTTCATTGTCATGCCATTTTTGTTAGTAAGTGTAAAAATCTCTGGTTTTGCTGTCATAAAATCTCCTAAAAAAGTAATGCTTTTTCTTTACTAATTATATTAGCAAAAACGAGCCCCCTAAAACAACGAAAAACTACGTTAGAAATGGGCGAAAATATGCATTTCTACGAAATAAAGCAGTCAAACGAGAATAAGGTGGATTATTCTCGTTATTATGTGGCATATTAGGATTCTGCAGGATGGCAGGATTTCTAGGTGCTGTGGCTTGTGTGATGGCTTGTGTGGTGGCCTGCGTGGTGGCGAAAAGTGCGAAGTTTTTTGACAGGATTAACTATAATTTGGATTGGATTGTGTGCGGATGCTGCGTGCGCGTGGTGGCTAGGTGCTGTGCGCGTGTGGTGGGCGTGATTCAATTATCTTGGAGCGGCCAGGCGTCGCCCTGGCTGGAGCACCCAAGATGATTTCGCAGGATTCTCGTGTATTGGCTATCGCAAGCGGGATGAGAGCGTGGTGGCTAAGCGTGCGAAAGGAAGGGACGCAGAGAGCGCAAAGGACGCTGGGGTGCGCTGAGCTTGCGTGATGGCTTATGTGGTGGCTTATGTGGTGGCTTATGTGGTGGCTTTGGGTGATACGCCAGCGCTTGTTGTTGGCGGGTATTGCTCTCGTTTGAGCAACGCCAACTGCCAATCGCTGGCGTGGACGGCCCACAAGATAATTGAGTATGGGAGCGTACGCAAGCGTGATGCAGAATTAGTGAATAGAGAATAGTGAATAGTGAATAACGAATAGATGAGGTAAAAAATATTTAAATGTGTGTGCTTAACTGGGGTGTAGG
>JAFPBK010000120.1 GCA_017424105.1 Kiritimatiellia bacterium
ATTTTTGCTCATAATTTTACCCTTATAAGCGCTACTTTGTCAATTAGATAATCCTAAAAACAGCAGCTAAAGTAAGAAAGAGCGAAAAAGGGACGCTGAGAGCGCAAAGGACGCGAAGGTGCACGAAGCTCGTGTGATACTTGCGATTTTACACTTCCATCACATTAGCAATCAACAGCAAATAACGAATAGTGGATGACGAATAACGGATAACGAACAGATAATGCGATAGATAAAATAAAAACTGGAGTGCAGGATATTTTAATTCCAGACAGGAGCGAAAACGCCAGCATGAAAGTTTCAACAAGGTAAAACGACATTAATTTTGCGAATACAAAACTACCCATTTTTTATTGTGAACAGTAATCAATCCTTGCATACCCTATATTTATATGGTATAGTTATGCAATCGTTTTTTTAAACAAATTGAAACTACAAACTAAATAGAGAAAGAATAAAAATGCAGTACTATATTATTGGCGCATTTGCCATTTATCTACTAATCATGCTAGGAATTGGATTCCTATTCAGCAACAAATCAACAACTCTTGGTGATTACTATCTTGGAAATCGTAAGATGAACAAGTGGGTAGTTGCTCTATCAGCACAAGCATCCGATATGAGTGGATGGTTGCTAATGGGTCTTCCTGGTGCTATCTACGTATCTGGTCTTAGCGAATCTTGGATTGGCATTGGTTTGGTAATCGGTACATATTTAAACTGGAAGATTGTTGCTAAGCGTCTACGTTCATACTCACATGCTTGCAATGACTCAGTTACAATTCCTGAGTTTTTCTCAAATCGTTTTAAGGATAAGACAGGTGTACTAGGTGGCGTTTCTGCTTTAATCATCTTGATTTTCTTCCTATTTTACACTGTATCTGGCTTCGTTGCTTGCACAAAGCTATTTACATCTACATTTGGTATCTCACCAATGACAGCTTTGATTATTGGTGTAATCGTTATCGTTGCTTATACACTAATGGGTGGATTTATGGCTGTTTGCTGGACAGACGTAATTCAGGGTGCTCTAATGTTCTTCGCAATCGTTATTGTTCCATCCCTAATTGTTTATCAGGCTGGTGGCTGGGCTGATTCAATCAATAGCCTTAACACATCAAATGCATATTATCTAAATATGTTCACAGAAGCAAAGAGCGGAAATGCTGTTTCAGTAATTAGCATTTGTTCAAGCCTTGCTTGGGGTCTTGGTTACTTTGGTATGCCACACATCCTAGTTCGCTTTATGGCAATCAATAACCCACGTGCTATTACAGAATCTCGTCGTATTGCTATGACATGGGTAATTATTTCTTTAGGTGCTGCTTGCGCAATTGGTGTATTGGGTCACATTTTTGCTGCTCAGCATGGCGTAAATGTTGATGACGCAGAGAAGATTTTCATGCTTATGATTAAGCAGCTCTTCCACCCTGTCTTCATTGGTATCATGATGTCAGCAATCTTGGCAGCTATCATGAGTACAGCAGACTCTCAGCTACTTGTTTCTGCATCTGCATTCTCAAACGATATCTACAAGAAGTTCATCCGCAAGAATGCAAGCAACAAAGAGCTTGTAATTGTCAGCCGTATTTCTGTAGCAATTATCGCAATCATTGCTGCATTTATTGCTGCTTCTGATCAAGAGAGCAATTTCTTGAAGCAGGTTATGGCACTTGTTTCATTTGCATGGGCTGGCTTTGGTTCTTCATTTGGTCCACTTGTTCTACTAGCTTTATTCTGGAAGAAGACAAACATCTTCGGTGCAGCTGCTGGTATGGTTGTTGGTGCAGCAACAGCAATTATCTGGAAGTTCGTTCTTGCAGCAAACTTCCCAGAGGTTGCAATCTTCAAGCTTTACGAGATTGTTCCTGGTTTCGTTCTTTCTCTCATCACAATTATTGTTGTCAGCTTGGTAACTAAGGCTCCAAGCAAAGAAATTACTGATGAGTTTGAGAAGGTTGTTGCAAACGATCTATAATCTCACTTACATGATTGTGGTGCCTTAAGATGTTAAGGCATCACATTGATAAGACAATACGCCAAAGTTCTTGCTTTGGCAGATAGAAAATATACACAAATAAAAGGTTTTTCAATGCAAATTACAATTTCTAACGGTAAATTGAATGTACCAGATAATCCAACAATCCCATTTATTGAGGGTGACGGAATTGGTGCAGATATCACAAAGGCAGCAATGCTTGTTTGGAACACAGCTGTAGAGAAGGCATATGGCGGCAAGCGCAAGATTGATTGGCTTGAGGTTTATGCTGGTGAGAAGGCTAACAAGATTGCTGGCAAAGACATTTGGCTTCCACCTGAGACACTTGAGGCATTCCGCAAGTATCTTGTTGGTATCAAAGGTCCTCTAACAACACCAGTTGGTGGTGGTATTCGCTCACTAAACGTAGCATTACGTCAGGAGCTAGACCTATATGTTTGCCTACGTCCTGTACGCTGGTTCCAAGGCGTTCCTTCTCCTGTTAAGCACCCAGAGCTAACAGATATGGTTATCTTCCGCGAGAACACAGAAGATATCTATGCTGGTATTGAGTGGATGCAAGGCACAGAGAATGCACAGAAGGTAATTGACTTCCTACAGAAGGAAATGGGCGTAAAGAAAATCCGCTTCCCTGAGACATCATCAATTGGTATTAAGCCAGTTTCTAAGGAAGGTTCTGAGCGTTTAATCCGTGCAGCAATTAACTATGCTATTGATAATGACAAGCCAAATGTAACACTAGTTCATAAGGGCAACATCATGAAGTTCACAGAAGGTGGCTTCCGTGATTGGGGCTATGCTTTGGCTCGTGAGGAATTTGGTGCAGAGCTTATCGGGGATGGCCCATGGTGCAGCTTCAAGAATCCAAAGACAGGCAAAGAGATTGTTGTCAAGGATTGCATCTGCGATGCATTCCTACAGCAGATTCTAACACGCCCAGCTGAGTATAGCGTAATTGCTACACTAAATCTAAACGGCGACTATGCATCAGATGCTCTAGCAGCTTGCGTAGGTGGTATTGGTATTGCTCCTGGCGGAAATATCAACTACACAACAGGTACTGCTGTATTTGAGGCAACACACGGCACTGCTCCTAAGTATGCAAATCTTGACAAGGTAAATCCTGGCTCACTAATTCTATCTGGCGAAATGATGCTTCGCTACATGGGTTGGACAGAGGCAGCTGATTTAATTATCAAGGCAATGGATAAGGTAATCTCTGAGAAGAAGGTTACATATGACTTTGCTCGCCTAATGGAAGGTGCTACAGAACTAAAGTGCAGCGAGTTTGGTCAAGCACTTGCTGATGCAATGTAAGCCAAAAATCGATAAAAAAATCATTATTTCTGCCTAAATCCATTTTTAGCAAAGTTTTAACTTGCTTTTTAGGCAGAAAAATGATTAAATACGCGTCCTTTTTTTAAAAAATAAAAAAATTAACAAAAACAGATAAACAAAACTAGTCCTGAAATATACTGAAAGACACATATATTTAATTAGTATATAGGGCTACGAAAGGTTAACGACCATGTTTCAGAATTTAATAGAATGGAAGAATGTCTGCGCAGAGGCAGAAGCACTTAAGTGCAAACACCTACGTCAGCTATTTGCAGAGGATGCAGCACGTGCTCAGGATATGACAGTTGATGGTGCTGGCCTAACACTTGACTATTCAAAGAACCTAGTTTCACGCAAAATGATGCAGGAGCTATTTGCAATGGCTCGCGCATGCAAGCTTGATGAAGCAATCAAGGCAATGTACTCAGGCGAAAAGATTAACGTTACAGAAGGCCGCCCAGTACTACATATCGCTCTAAGAAATCGCTCTAATACACCAATCTACGTTGATGGCAAGGATGTAATGCCAGATGTTAATGAGGTGCTAGAGAAAATGGCTGCTTTCGCTGAGCGCGTACGCTCAGGTGAGTGGAAGGGTTACACAGGCAAGAAGATTAAGAACATCATCAACATCGGTATCGGTGGTTCTGATCTTGGTCCAGCTATGGCAACAATGGCTCTAAAGCCATATGCTCAGCGTGACCTAGTATTTGAGTTTGTATCAAACATTGACGCAACTCACTTTGCAGAGGCAGTTCAGGGTAAAGATGCAGAGGAAACTCTATTCATCGTTGCTTCAAAGACATTTACAACACTTGAGACAATGACTAATGCTCGCACAGCACGTGCATGGCTACTTGATGCTCTAAAGGCAGAGGAAGCTGTTGCTAAGCACTTTGTTGCTGTTTCAACAAATGCAGAAGAGGTATCAAAGTTTGGTATCGACACAGCTAATATGTTTGGCTTCTGGAACTGGGTTGGTGGCCGCTACTCTCTTCCTTCTGCAATTGGTCTTCCACTAATGCTTTCAATTGGTCCAGAGAACTTCTATCGCATGCTAGATGGTTACCATGCGATGGACAAGCACTTTGCTGAAGCTCCATTTGAGAAGAACCTACCAGTAATCATGGCTCTAATCGGTATTGTTTACAACAACATCCACAATGCAGAGAGCCAGGCAGTTCTTCCATACGATCAGTATCTAGCACGCTTCCCAGCATATTTGCAGCAGCTAGATATGGAGAGCAATGGTAAGTATGTTGACAAGCAGGGCAATCGCGTAACATACCAGACAGGTCCAATCATCTGGGGTGAGCCTGGCACAAATGGTCAGCATGCATTCTATCAGCTAATCCACCAGGGAACAAAGCTAATCCCAGCAGATTTCATTGGTTTCTGCCGCTCACACAATGCAATCCCTCCTCATCATGATAATTTGATGGCTAACTTCTTTGCTCAGACAGAAGCTCTTGCTTTTGGTAAGACAGCAGATGAAGTACGCGCTGAGGGTGCAAGCGAAGAGCTAGTTCCTCACAAGGTATTTGACGGTAATCGTCCAACTTCAACAATTCTTGCTGATGAGCTAACACCTGAGACATTTGGTGCTCTAGTTGCTCTATACGAGCACAAAGTATTCACTCAGGGCGTTCTATGGAATATCTATTCCTTCGATCAGTGGGGTGTACAGCTAGGTAAGCTACTCGCAGCAAAGATTGCTCCTGAGCTTTCTTCAGACTCACCTCTTGCTCACGACTCATCAACAAACCTACTTATCGAGCGCTACCGCAAGGCAAATAAGTAAGTAACTTTGACCATATCAAGAATTTAATATAGTACCTAATTCTAAGAGGAGAAAAACATGATTGATATTAGCGTAACTGCACCAATTCACAACGAGGAGGAAAGCATCCCACTTCTATGTGAAAAATTGCATACTGTTTTATCAAAGCTCAACAAAACATACGAAATCGTTCTTGTTGACGATGGTAGCACAGACTCCTCTTGGAATGTACTACTTGAGCAGGCAAAGAAATATCCTTGCTTAAAGCTTATTAAATTCCGTAAGAACTTTGGTCAAACTGCTGCTATGAGCGCAGGTATAAACGAATCCTCTGGTGAAATTGTAATAACCCTTGATGCTGATTTACAAAACGATCCAGAGGATATTCCTGCAATGCTTGCAAAGCTTGATGAAGGCTATGATGTAGTTTGTGGCTGGCGTAAGGACAGAAAAGACACATTTGTAAATCGTAAGCTTCCTTCTCTTATTGCTAATCGCCTGATTGCTAAGATTACAGGTGTAAATATTCACGACAATGGTTGCTCTCTAAAGGCATATCGCAGAGAAATCATTGGTCAGGTACACCTATATGGTGAGATGCATCGCTTTATTCCTGCTCATGCAAGCTGGGTTGGTGGCAAAGTAACAGAAATGCCTGTTCGCCATCATGCTCGCCAATTTGGCAAAACAAAATATGGCATTTCTCGTACAACACGAGTAATTCTTGATTTGATGACCATAAAATTCCTACTAAGCTATAGCACACGCCCAATTCAGGTATTTGGTAAAATTGGTTTACACTTTGGTGTCTATGCGCTATTGTTCCTTACATTTGTAGGTATTGAAGCTCTTGGAGGAGCATTGGGTCTGTTTACTTCACCTTGGTTTGGTGAAGATTTATTAGTAAAGCGTCCTTTCTGGGTTATTACTCCTTTAATGTTCCTAGGCTTCTGCATCCAGTTTATCGTTCTTGGTTTGCTTGCTGAATTAACAACTCGTACATACCACGAATCACAGAACAAGAAGATTTACAACATTAAAGAAGTTGTTACATCTGAAAAATAATTTGTATCTATCAACCTTTTAAACAAAGCCATAACAATGTTTGACTTTAATCTGACAAAACAAAAGAATGCACAACCATTGCTTCAGGAAATCATTTCCCAGAGCAATGGCACTCAGGCATTTTTGCAAAATGTGTTAGATTATTTTGTCAATACCTATAGTGCTGTTAAGGGATCTATCTTTATCTATGATAATGTTACACGTGAGTTTACTCAAAAAGCAGCTCACGGATTCCCTATGTTCCCAAAAGCACGTATTGTTTTAAAGATTGGTGAAGGAATAATTGGCAGAGCACTTGCTGAGCGTCGCACAATCTATACAGAAAGTGCTTCCTCAATGCGTGGATATATTCGCCATCATAATTTCCCTGATGACGATACACAGACCTATTTGGCAGTGCCTCTATTACAGGGTAAAGAGCGTGTTGGAGCAATTCTACTGCTCCGCCCTACTGGTGAGCCTTATCTTGCAGAAGAAATCAGTGCAATTCGTGAAAATGTAAACGATGTTGTTTCCGCAATTCAAAATGCCAGTGCACTTATTTCTATTGAATCTGCAAGGCGCGACATTGAAAAAGGAATGCGCCCACTGGAGATTACAGGAGAAATTTCTTATCGTGGTTCTTCTGTATCACATGGTTGGGGAATTGGTGCCGCACACATTTTTGCACGTAAATATTCCCGCTTATCACCTGACCAGCATTCTGCAACAGAGAGCGTACGCTCTATTGACGAAGCAATTGAGCTGGTAGAGACAAAGCTAAAAGAATCTACTCAGGCTTTAAATGAGCGCCTTCCTGAGGCTGCATCACTTATCTTTGAATCTAGCGCAATGATTATGCGCGATGATAATTTCTTAGGTAAAATTAAATCTTTAGTTGCTAATAAAGGATTTTCTATCCCACAAGCGATTGTCCATGTTGGCAATGAATTTATCAAGCTTTTTGAAGCAAGCGATGATGACTATATGAAGGAAAAGGCTCGCGATGTTGAAGACCTATCCTTACAGCTTCTTGAAGCCGTTTCCGAGAAGGCTCCTGAGTATAGCATTCTCTCACGCCCACATATCATTATTGCTGACAAGCTGCTCCCTTCTGATATTCTTCGTATTGCGCAAGGAAATGTCAAAGGTATTGCATTGATAGCAGGTGGTGCAACAGCACATGTTTCTTTATTAGTACGCTCATTAGATATTCCAACAATCATTGTTAAAGAGCTAGACCTCTTACGTATTCCAGAAGGTCAGCAAATCATCATTGATTGCGCAAATGATTATCTATATGTAAATCCAACCGATGAGCGCAAATACAATTTTGAGCTACGTAGCCAAGCACAAAAGCTTGACGTTGTTGCACCAGCAACAAATCCAGATGCAGAAAATATTGAGACCTACACCTTAGATGGTGAGCGCATCATGCTAATGGCAAACATCAATCTGATTGCAGATGTTGAAAATGCACGTAAGGCAGGCTTTGATGGTGTTGGCTTATATAGAACAGAATTTCCATTTATTATGCGTCAGGCCCTTCCTACAGAAGCTGAGCAGCTAAACATTTATACACGCTTGATTCAGGAAGCTAATGGCAAGCCTGTAACCTTCAGAACACTTGATGCTGGCGGTGACAAGGTTCTCCCATATCTTTATAAGACAAAGGAAGAGAATCCTGCTATGGGCTTACGCTCTATGCGTTTCACATTGCGTTACACAAACGTAATGGATCAGCAGCTGCGTGCAATACTTCGAGCAATCCAATATACAGGCTGCAAAAATGCATCTATCATGTTCCCTATGATTTCTTCTGTGGAAGAAATGATTGCTGCAAAGGAGCGTCTATGGGGTTGTTTAGACAGCATTAAAGCAGAGCTTGGCGACAAGGAATTGATTATACCAAATATTGGTACAATGGTTGAAATCCCTGCAATTTTGGCAGTACTTGACACTATTGCAGAAGAGTCTGATTTCTTCTCTATTGGAACAAATGATTTGATTCAATACACACTTGCTGTCGACCGTACAAACGATGGTGTTGCTTCATATTATTTACCACATCATCCTGCAATATTAAGATCTTTAAAGACAATTGCAGATGTTGCGGCACGTAAAGGTGTCCTTGTTTCTGTTTGTGGTGAAATGGGCCGAGATCCTCGTTACATACCATTCTTTATTGGTATTGGCATGCGTTCATTCAGTATTGAAGCAATACAGATACCACGTGCACGTGAATTGATTTCTCGCTTTACATTAAAGCAATGCGAGGATTATGCCAATGAATTGCTATCTCTGTCTATGGTTACTGAGATAGAGAGTCGCATTGACGAATTCACTGAAAAAATCTTCTCTGCGTAATGGAGTGGCCTAAATTCGTGTCCGAATTTAGATGAAGCAGCACTACGTGCTATGAAGCATGCCTGCGGCATATGAAGCATTGCGAAGCAATATATGCGGTGGGATTATTTAAAGTTTCAGCAAGGCGAGGACGCCATGCTGCCCAGTTATTCTGTAAGACGGGGACGTCTTACAGCCCAGTTACCGTGTAGGACGGGGACGTCCTACACCCCAGTTAAACACACACCTTTAAATATTTTTACCTTATCTATTCACTAATTCCGCGATAGCTAATACAGGTTAATCCTGAGAAATCATCTTGGTGCACAGCCAGGACAACGCCTGGCTGCTCCGAGATAATTGAATCATGCATCACGCACACACAGCACCTAGCCACCACACTAACGCAACATCCGCACAAATCCCGCAATCCTGTACCTTTTGGCGTTATTAGCGCTTTTTCCAAGATGCTGTATGTGCTTCCATGCCTAGCGCTGTGAAGCGTAGCTCAAAGTCTGTACGCTCATCTTCTGTGCGAGTAAATGCGTCTGTTAATTCAAAACGCCCCTCGCCTTCCATCACCTCAAGCATATGTCTGAAATAATCAGCATGGTCTGTAACAGCATTAAGCGTTCCGTCTGGCTTTAAGCAATTCCATACTGCATCAATAAAATTCTTTTGGAAAAGTCTATTTTTATGATGCTTGCGTTTTGGCCATGGATCTGGATAAAAGATGTAAAGCTTCTCTACAGATGCAGGAGGTACACAAGCAATCAAAAATGGAAGTGCTTCACCACATACTAAACGCAAATTATTTATTCCGCGTTTGCGTGCCTCAATATCAACATGAGCCACGCGAACAGTCTCTTTTTCAATTCCAACCATCTGAATGTCTGGATTATTTGCCGAATGAGCCAAAATGAAGCGACCCATTCCTGGGCCAATCTCAACCTCAAGGTGTGCTGCCTCACTCATATACTTGCGCAGAGGACACTCTGCTGGGGCTGAAGCATGTTTGCAGCTTGGTACAGGTGGCTTTGGCTGCTCTTCAGTAGGAATAAATACTGGTGGATGTACTACAGAGCATCCCTCGCAAGGAATCAATTCTTGAGAAGGTGGCAAATCTGGATTCTTTTGCTCTGCTTTAATTTTTGTTGATTGTCTGTGTCTTGCCATAATTATTTTTAGGGCGTAGCCCTATCTCCGAAATATTAAAGTTTTTTACCAGTCTCTGGTATTGCGATTCATTGGCGTAAATTCTTCCTTTTTACGTTTTTTCTCTTTACGCTCGCGTTCCTGCATTAAAAGACGTTGAAGTAATTCTTGTGTTTCTTTTTCATCAAGCTTTTCTTTTGCTTCTGCAGCTTTTGCTTCTTGCTCTTGAGCTTCCTGTCCTTTTGCTTGCTGTTCTTCGGACTTTTGTTCCTCTTGCTGCTGCTCTTGTTCTTGCTTCTGCTCTTCAGACTTCTGCTCTTGCTGCTGTTGCTCCTGGTTCTGCTGCTGATCCTGTTGGTTTTGCTTCTGCTGATCCTGGTTCTGCTGCTGTTGCTGGTCTTGATTTTGTTGCTGTTGATCCTGATTCTGATCTTGTTGGAACAACAATGCATAAATCTTCTTCATCAGGTCTAAGGACTCATTGGACATTGCTAACTGAGCTTCTGTAAGAGTTGTTGCTGAATCATCCAAATTATCAGAGAAGTCATTCAAAACACTGCGCAAAGATGTGCTTAATGTAGCAATTTCTTCCAATGCTTCTGGTATTACCTGCTTGCATTGCTCAAGCATTTTTTCATCATAACAATTTCCACCAATCTCTTCATTAAATACCTTTGCCTCTGATGCCTGAAGCTTCTTTATCCATTCAGGGAACTGCTCTAAAAATCCCCAACCAAATACTACTGCACCTTGCTGATTTTTCACAGGAGTATAGAGCGAATTTTCAACTACAACATTATTGCAAGCATTTGTTTGATAATCAATAGCGTGCTTTAACAATGTTGGAGGAGAAGAAAGTGTATATTGCATTGCAATAAGTGCTTTTTCTGCTTCAACCAGAGCATCCAGTTTATTTGATGGATTTACTCGTAAATCCTTGTACTCACTTAGCACTTTGACAATAACACCAAATAATTCTGCAGGGATATTCTTCTTTTGCTCAGCAAATTTACCACTTACAATTCCATTGCCCAAAAAGTATTGAAGGCTGATATTTGTATTACCTAAACTCCATTGCTTAAATAGGTCCTCTAGTTTTCTTGCTGCTGAATTGTTTACCACCTGATTTGGTACGCCACTTTTTACGGAAGAAGAAATCAGTTTATAAACTTCCTCTATGCCCTTTGCAAGCTCTGCGATTTGCAGCTCATACGGCTTACCAGCATGTTTAACAACTAAATCAAAAAGCTCTTTCTCTGCTGTAAGCTCACCTAATCGCTTATTGATTGCTGTAATGCTTGCTTTAAGCGAAGAAATATCGTTTCCTTTGGAAAGCATCAGCTTTGATGCTTCACGATAATACTTTAGTACATCGTTAAGCTTTGCAATATGCTCGCCCTTTGCCTGTATTGTTTTTTCAAAATCTTTAGGGACGCCATTCTCATCCATATTCTCAGGATTTTTATTATAAGCATCAATTTCAGAAATGCATTGCTTATATTTTGCAAAGCCGATTGCTTCCTTTGCCTGTGGAAGCAAATCAGCATCTGTAACTAAATCAAAAGATTTAATTGCAGAATCAAAATTTGCGCATGAAAGCCAAGCGACACCGGAATTATAATAAATGTCTTGAAGAAATTCTGGTTTAGCCTCTGGGTCAAGTGCTGCGGAATCGTAAAGCTTTGCGGCCTCCTCAAATTTCTTTTCATTAAAGTAACGCTGTGCCTTACGAGACAGCTCGTATGCAGAGTCTGACACTGATTTTTCTGTGGCAGGGTCTGCTTTTGTGGCAGGGTCTGCTTCTTTAATTTGCATGACATTGCTCTCTACAACATTTGTGGCAGAGTCTGCAAGCATAGAAATTGATGCAGCACATAAAAGCATGACAGAAAGCTTTTTAGCTGCTCGTCTTCCGGCACCAGGGCGACCTTTTGACAATATACCAACCAACAATAAGCAAATCACAGCAGGAAGCAAGAATAGCTGATAGCGCTCAATATAATGTGCCTGATGTTGCTCCTCAAGTTCCTTTGCAGCAAGCTTTTTAATATAACGATTGAATACATCGCCAAGAGTTGTTTTACCTGTACCAGCAGTTGCAAGTGGTATATATGCACCCTTTGTTATATTTGCAATCGCTTGAAGAGTCTTATTATCTAGTTTTGTAACAACTGTCTCACCATCATGCTTTAGAGCACCACCTGTTGCCACATCATTCAGGCTTTGTGGAATTGTTGCACCGGATTCATCACCAATGCCCACACAAAAGATTGGAATGCCACGCTCTGCTGCCTTTTCTGCGCAGCTCTTTGCCTTACCTGAAAGATCCTCACCATCAGAAATCAAAATAATTGCATTGTGTGAGGTGTCTCCCTCTGGGAAAACATCAAGCGCCATTTCTAATGCTTGTCCAATATTTGTTTCTCCACGAGGAGCAGAATCAATTCCTATGCCAGAAATTGTTTCTAAAAGAAAAGCTGTATCTGTGGTGAAAGGACAAAGCATACGAGCAGATGAACGAAATGCGATAATTGACATTCTTTCACCGGCAGACTCTGCCACAAGATCAACTAAATCTGCCTTAGAACGCTCCAGTCGATTTGGATGTACGTCTTGGGCAAGCATTGAACGAGACACGTCAACAAGAATTGCAACATTTCGTCCATTAACAAATACTGTCTCTGTACGCATTCCCCACTGTGGGCGAGCAAGCGCAACAATTCCAAGCGCAAGAGCAAGCATTAGCAATGTTAGCTGAACATAAAAGAGCTTACCTGAAAGCTTGGAAATACTGCCTGGAACAATTTGCTTTGCTCGTTGCAGCTTTTTGCGTCGCAAAAAATAAAGTCCAATACAGAGTATTGGTAAAAGCCATAAGAGCAATAAAATAAATGGATATTCAAATCTCATATCAAATCTACCTCTGCTCAATATTAAGAACTATGCTCGCTCTTACCTAGTAGGAACAATAGCTGCTCATAGGTTGCTTTACGGATACGCACTGGAAGCTCTGATGTTTCCCATGAGCCAACAGTATTTTCATGTACACCAAGCTTCTTTGCAAGTGCTGCCTGAGTAAGCCCAAGCGTTACGCGCACGGTTTTTACAAATGATGGCTCAACAAGTGCTGTACCTGACAGTGCCACATCTCTAAGAAAGGTTAAGCCTTCCATTGGATATGCAGCAAGCTCTGTTTCTGTTTGAATGCGGCGCTCCTCTTCTTCTGCACGGATGCTGGCCAATTCCTCAGGAGACAGCCCAGTAATAAAAGCAATCTCCTTTTCGGACTTCAGACCAAAAAGTCGGCGTGCTACTGAAGCCGCCATAGCCCTACGACCATCGCGGAATCCCTCCATATAAGCTTTTTCTTCTGTATCAGAGGTTGCCATCAATTTCACCTATAAGCTTAGCTACTCGTTATTCCCTATAAAAGGCGGTGCGATTGTTATTGCTATAATCGCACGCCTCATCCGCCACCTATCAGCTATTCTCTATTCCCTATTAGTTATTCACTATCAGCTATTCACTATTAACTATCAGCTATTCCCTGCCGTACCTGCGGCGCTGTGCACGAACCTTAGCAATAGTTTCCTTTGTTGGCTCTGGGTTGCGCATAAATTCGCAAGGAATACCACCATTGTAGAAAGTAATTGCTTCGTCTGCAATAATGCCTGCTGCATCAACAAGAGCAGAATTACCAGAGAGAATATAGCCATCAAAAGCAGATTGATTTTCCTTGACAAATACGCCCATCTCAGAATATAGACCAAGAAGATGTGGTGAATCACCCAAACGCTCACCATAAGGTGGGTTCATAATGATAACACCGCGTGCCTCATCATCTTCCTTCTCTGG
>JAFPBK010000121.1 GCA_017424105.1 Kiritimatiellia bacterium
CGCCTACTTGCTAGGTCCGTTCTGTAAGTCACGCTCAACTTAACGTTTCGTTTTTTGCGGCGTAACGGGAATTAATGTATCACGAATCGGATTTGAAAGTCAACACCTTTTTGAAAAATTTTTTATTTTTTTTGCAAAATTCTCTGAACCCCCTTATTTTACTAGGGGTTCAGCAAAATAAAAATTTTTAAAAAATGTGAAAAAATCAAAAAATTGAAAAAATATTTTTTTAGAATTTCCCGAAATTTGCGATTTTTGAGAGATTTTTTGAAAGAAAAAAATTAAAAAAGTGAATTTTTTGGAAATTTTGGGAAAAAGGGGGTTAAAGGACGGCTAAAGCCGCCCGCTCCGATGTTTCTAAGGTGAAAATTAAAATTAAAGAATGCCGCCAACTACGATGTTTCTTAGGTGAAAATTTAAATTTTAAAAAATGCCGCCAACTACGATGTTTTTAAGGTAAAAGGCAAATTAAAGAAAGCCGCCAACTACGATGCCTTCTAGGGGGAAGGCTATTTAAAGAATGCCGCCAACTACGATGCTTTTAAGGAGAGATAAAATATCAGGGGTGGAAAGGATAGCAGAATTTAATTCCATGTATATAGTGTATATAAGCAACAATTACTTGATAAATTGCCTCATTTTTGGTTAAATATTGCCATTACAAATTGATAAGAAAAAGTTTCTCTATGGAAGACAATAAACAACAACGTAAAATAATGATTCTTATTCCTTGCTATAAGGAAGAAGCAGCAATACGAAATGTCGCTAGCCAAGCAATTCAAACAGGGCTAGGCGATGTTGTGGTTGTTGACGATGGCTCACCAGATAAAACAGCAGATGAAGCTCGTGCTGCAGGTGCTCATGTTATTGTGCACGAGGTAAACAAAGGTAAAGGTGGTGCTATGGTCACTGGCTTTACATATGCCATAGAAAATCATTATGATGCAGTAATTACTCTTGATGGAGATGGCCAACACCCACCAGCAGAAATCATTAATTTTGTTAATGCTTGGAACGAAACTGGTGCAGACATGATTGTTGGCTCTCGCATGGCAAATACAAAAGGAATGCCTTTTATTCGTCTTGTAACAAATAAGTTTATGAGCTGGTTGCTAAGTAGAGCCCTTGGTCAAAAGGTTTCTGACACACAAAACGGATTCAGACTTTACACAGCAAAGTTACTTCCTGTTTGCATTGCTTGCTCTTCAGGAGGATTCTCTGCAGAATCAGAACATTTACTTCAAGCATCTCTTCGTGGTTTCACTATTGCTGAGGCTCCTACCTCTACCATTTATGGTGATGAAAAGAGTAAAATCCGCCCAGTACGCGATACTATAAGATTTTTCAAAATGCTTTCTCATTTTCGTTCCGAAAAGCGTAAGTTTAAGAAAGGACAATCCTAACCTTTGTTAGGTAAGACTCATATTATGATGTCCTTACTCTTACGCCGAAAAAAGAAATTAAACGAAAAGATTTCACCAGCAAATATAGACAAGGATGCGTTAAATGTTATCCATCGTCTTAATAAGTCTGGCTACACTGCTTACCTTGTCGGTGGCGGTGTCAGAGATATTTTGCTTGGACGCACACCAAAGGATTTTGATATTGTAACAAATGCGCGCCCACGCCAGATACGTCAGCTTTTCAAAAATGCATTTCTTATTGGTCGCCGCTTCAGGC
Source organism: Kiritimatiellia bacterium (assembly GCA_017424105.1). Taxonomy (GTDB): domain Bacteria; phylum Verrucomicrobiota; class Kiritimatiellia; order RFP12; family UBA3636; genus RGIG990. Next base: position 1,681 of record JAFPBK010000121.1, read on the forward strand.
TTGCTCTAATTGTGTTTGGTGATAAGCAAATTGAAACATCAACCTTTAGACGTGCACCAAATCCAAATGAAGATGCAGATCAATCAGCAGTTGGTGCGCTCTATCAAGATGCAGATAATCTTTTTGGAACTCCTGAGCAGGATGCACAACGCCGCGACTTCACAGTTAACGCCCTTTTCTATGATGTAAAGACTTCCTCTATCATTGACTATACAGGAGGAATGAAGGATCTGGAAAATGGTGTGCTTCGCTCAATTGGCGATCCTAATATTCGCTTCCGCGAGGATCCTGTAAGAATGCTACGTGCAATTCGTCTTTCAGCACGACTTGACTTCAAGATTCATTCTGACTCATTAAAGGCAATTGCAAAGCATGGCGACGAAATTCTTCAGGCATCAAAGCCACGAATCTTTGAAGAGACAATGCGCCTATTTGGTTTTTCAAAAGCAGAGGCATCATTCCGTAAGCTTTGGGACTCAAAGCTAATGGCACGCCTACTTCCAGAAATAGAAGAATACCTAAAAATTTCTGGCGGCAAAAAATCTCAGCTTTGGAATTATCTAAACGCATTTGATAAGCTCAATAATGAATATAATACTGACGATAAACAATCACGTACTTATATTTCAGATGTAGCACTAAAGATGAGCACACTTATCGCTCCAATCTTTTTATCTCAGATTTCTCCAACGGCTTCAATTGAGGAGCGCTACGAGCTTGCAAATCAGTTAATTTTTAAAATTTTCAAATCACCTTTCTCTACACCTGCTTGGAATCTTCCTAAGCTAATATGCTTCTCTGTTGCTGAAGCATTAGTTAGCTTTGATTTTTATAAAACAAAGCAGTTAAAGAGAAATAAGCTATATAACAAGCAAGCCTACCCTCTCATTGAAGCTCTATGGAAAATCTCTGCAACAGCACGAGAAGATGAAGAAGCTCTAAATGAGATTGAAGCTTGGAATAATGGCTTTAAAAAATTTGTTGAACTAAACCCTATTGAGCCTCAACACCAAGCTCAAAGGGATGAGTATGAAATGTTTCCTCATACATCAAAGGCAAAGAATAACAATCAGCCACAGCAACAGCAATCTGTTCAAGGCAATGATGGCGAGGAAGCACCTATTAAAAAGAAAAAACGTAGGAAACGTAAAAAGGGAAATAAAAATCCTAATTTAAATCCAAACAATCCTACAACACCAGTAGCAGGCGAAGAAGCATCAGTTAATGTTGCTTCTCCTACACCAGCCCAAACTCAAGAGGCACCTGCTACAAACAAAGAAGCTTAACTAACGGAGTAGAAAAAATGAAAATACTTGTAATTGGTAATGGTGGCCGCGAGCATGCCATCGTATGGAAGGTACGCAAAGACGATCCAGCTGTAGAGCTATATTGCGCACCTGGTAATGCTGGCACAGCAGGCATAGCAACAAATCTTTCAATCAAAGCTGACGACATCGAAGGCATTGTTGCTTGGGCTGTAGAGAACAATCCAGATTTAGTTATTGTTGGCCCAGAGGTTCCACTTTGCCTTGGCTTAGTAGATGCACTGACAGAAAAAGGTATTCGTGCATTTGGTCCATGCCAAGCAGCTGCACAAATGGAAGGCAGCAAAAAGTTTGCAAAGGACATCATGCTATCTGCAGGAGTACCAACAGCTCGCTGTGCTATAGTTCACACACCAGAGGAAGCACGTGCAAAGATTAAGGAATTTGGTATTCCTGTTGTGCTAAAGGCAGATGGTCTTGCAGCAGGTAAAGGCGTTTCTGTTTGCATGAATCAAGCAGAGGTTGAGGAAGCTATTGATACAATGCTTATCACAAAATCCTTTGGCGAGTCTGCTTCTGAGGTTTTGATTGAAGAGTTTATGACAGGTGAAGAGGCTTCTATTCTTGCATTTGTAGATGGCGAGCATATTGTTCCACTTGCATCTGCTCAGGATCACAAGCGTCTATTAAATAACGACAAGGGTCCAAACACAGGAGGTATGGGTTCATACTCACCTGCTCCATGTGTTACTGAGGACATGCTTGCAGTTGTTCAAAATCGCATTCTTGAGCCTGTTGTTGCAGAATTACGCAATCGTGGCATTGTATATAAGGGTATTCTTTATGCTGGTATTATGCTTACACCAACAGGTCCACGTGTTGTAGAATTTAACTGCCGCTTTGGTGACCCAGAGACACAGTCAATTCTTCCACGCATGGATTTCAATATGGTAGAAGCAATGAATGCATGTATTGATGGCACACTTTCAAAGGAAATGATTAAGTGGAAGCCAGGCAATTGCGTATGCGTTGTTATGGTTGCTGGCGGATATCCTGGTAAGTATGACAAAGACAATCCAATTGAAGGCATTGCAGCTGCTGAGCAGGATGAGGATGTTGATGTATTCCACGCAGGTACAGCATTAAAGAACGGAACTGTTGTTACTGCAGGTGGCAGAGTACTAGGCGTAACTGCTCACGGTCCAGATCTTCGTGAAACAGTAGCTAAGGCATACCGTGCAATTTTAAAGATTAAATATGATGGTGCTGAGTATCGTACAGATATCGCACATCGTGCACTAAAACTAGAGAAGGAATAATTTAATTATGGAAGCAAAACCAGTTGTTAGTATTGTAATGGGCAGCGACTCTGATTGGTCGCTAGTAGTAAAGGCACATGACTTTTTGAACGAGTTTGGCATTGCACATGAGGTACGTGTTATCTCTGCACATCGTTCTCCTGATATTGCTTGTGAATATGCTGCTACAGCTCGTGAGCGTGGTATTAAGGTGATTATTGCTGCAGCAGGTGGTGCTGCACATTTGGCAGGTGTTATTGCTGGACACACAACTCTTCCAGTAATTGGCATTCCTGTTCAGGGTGGTGCATTAAATGGTCTTGATGCGCTTTTGGCAACAGTTCAGATGCCATCAGGCATTCCTGTTGCTACTGTGGCTCTTGGCTCTGCAGGTGCAACTAATGCAGCGATTCTTGCTGCAGAAATTCTTGCGCTAAGCGATGCGGCAATTGCTGAGCGCCTATTAAAGCGCAAGCAGGAGCTACGCGACAAGGTTGTGGCGGCTGATGCAAAGCTAAATGCTTCTCTATAGGAGGGAGGGAGGGAGGTGGGCTAAAGCCCACCCGCTCCGATGTTTTTAAGGTGGAGGC
>JAFPBK010000122.1 GCA_017424105.1 Kiritimatiellia bacterium
TAAATAAAAAATTATATTTAAACGCTGAACTTAGCGTTAGTGCGCAGGGCGAGTGCCACCGCTTGGACCTCCTCCTGGAGGAGATATTACACATTTCCAACTATTAGAAGCAAGCCACTCTACTCCACTCATCCTGAATTCAGGAATCTCCCATGTAGCTAATTGCTTGCAATATGTACAATTTGGAAATAATGCAGATGGTCCTGCAGACATATAACTTGGTAAATGATATTCACGATGACGGCGCCACTTCATATTAAAGCTGCCACCATCTGGAGCTGATGAAGCATCTATCGGAATTAAATTTACAGAACGAAATGCGGGCAACACCAGGCCTACAGAGTTTGGTGTTGCTTTACCTTCATCCGATTCTAAATAACCAAATGGCTTCGCGGCACCAGTCCACACAATAGTATCGTGTGCTTTTGTTTCCTCCATAAGACGATGAGAATTTGCCTCAACACGCATTACTGAGTCTGCACCTTGATAGTTATACTCGTCACGGACATCGCCCTCTATTGGGAATGATGGGTCAAGCATTGTATCCCAACTACCCCAACGACCAGAGTTATAATAAATCCAATTTTCCAGAGGCTCATCATCTTCTCGTTCCTGAGGGAGCAAATCAATTCCTATCTCCTCCGCAGCTTTTATTGAAGCATGATCCTCATTTGCCACTGAGCTAAGTTTTAATTCTATCGGGCGCAAATTCAAAGGTAAATATTCTGGCGATGTCAATGCCTGTTCATCCTGAGCAGGAAGCCCTGGCCACCATGTATAACCATCATATTCCTCTAGCAAATGCATTCCATGGAAATGAAACCAGCACCAATTTTTACCACGAACTGCTTCATAAAATTCAATTTGAAGAAGAGGATGTGGCCCCATAGGGTCTGTATATAAAATTGCATTATCAACACCAGCAGCAACACCATCTGATGCAATTGCCCTAACCATATCTGCATATTCATACCATGCACCTGGCCAAGGCTCAGGAAGTGCTTTATTTCCATTGAAAATAGCACCATATTCATTTTCTATTTTATCTGCATGCTCCATCATAAAGCTCGTAAAATCTTCATTTACATGAATACCATTGAGCTTTGCCGCTTGCTGTGCTGCTGCAACACCTGTCATAGGTCCTGCAAAAGAAATTCGCATTTGAGTATTAGTAATTACATCTACAGAAACATCATCATCCAAGCTTGATGCCAATGCATGCACCAAGTTAAGTTCACCAATAAAATTTAACGATGTTGCCTGCCAGCGAGCTCCTGCGAGAGCTGCTGCATCACCTGCATTTTGGCTCCTGTCTTTAAGAAAAATAATTCTATGAACATCTACCATCCAAAGCATAGCAAAAACAAGAATACAAATAGCCATGACAATAAATAATACTGCCTGACCTGAACGATTTGTAGCTTTATTTTTCTTATGCAATTCTTTGAGTGACATAAATTATTTTTCTAAATAAAGAGCAGAATGATTACCTGAAACAGCCTCTCCAACCATGCGAATGCGTGGAATATTATTTTCATCGCGTCGGCTGGCAAATGGATAAAAATAACCAGCAAAAGGCATCTTCAAAGGGAATTCTTGCTGCACCTCAGCTCGAATTGTTCCATGCTCAGAAAAAGATTCATCAATTCTATGACTTATTGAACCTCGCTCCCATTCCTCATAATTCAATATATAGGATGAGCGACCATAATTTTCAGAAGCAAGATATTCAGGAATTCTTGCAGACTCTATTGCGGCTGCTGGAGAAGACATTACTGGGCGACGCGAAAACGCGATATCCATTGCTTCTCCTGGTGTGGCATCTGATGGTATGCCACTATTAACATAATTTGGTATCACTGGCTCCAGCCGTTCTCCGGAATTAGGGATTACGGCAACATTTACTGCTTTGTCTACCATCCAATCATTAAAGCCAACAGATCTTGCTCTTGCTGCACGAGCTGCAGCATGGTGCAAGACCTCTTGTCCTGTATAAACTATTGCTACTTGCAATAGACCGAAAAGGACAAGGCAAACTGTCAGAATCACAATTATTGATTCTAACATTGCCTGTCCTGATTTCGCTATTTTGCTTTTATTGATTTGATACCTAGACATTTGCAATAATGCGGAGCCAGATTATCACCACTAAGAATAAAAAATCCTAGTAGTTACCATCTTCGTCTAGATTCTTTAGTGTATCAGCTGTGCTTTCGCCAGCTACAGAAGCTGCCTCTGAGCCTAGATCTGCATCAAGAGCAGATGTTGCACCAGCTGTCTTCTTAGTAATCGCACCACCAAAGTAGCCGAATACTGCGATTGCTGCAATAGCAATTAAAACAACGATGATAATATACTCAACCATTGCTTGACCTGAACGCTTTTTATTTGTTTTCATTAGGATTACCTTTCTTATGGATATTCTGAAGAAACGAGATCAAGCACTCGCACTCCATTTTGTCTTAAAGCATACAGGAGAATTGCCAGTACAACAATTACAGCAAAAAAGGATACAAATACAATTATGTACTCGAGCATTGCCTGCCCAGACCTCTTTTCTAGTTTTGTAATACTGCAATCTCCGTTCATACTTAAATTTTATACTTTTATGGTCTGTCGCAAGCATTAACTCCCTGAACATCAAAGCGAGCACGATGTGTTGCAAGACGCTTTAGGAAGCAACGGTAATTGCGGCGAGACTTCTCTGACCACAATACTTCAGCCAATGCTGTAGCACGTGGGAAAGCCATATATTCCAGGTGAGCCATATTTGGAATATACTCACGCCATAGCTGTCCCTGGCAGCCAAGAATGTGAGACTTCTGCTCTTCTGTTAGATAGCTTGGATATGGAACAAATGAATATACGTGCTCAGTTGAATAAGGGCTTTGTGTTGGATCAAGATTGATTGCAAGAGGCTCTTCATCAATTGGAGCGCACTGAGCATAATCAAAATACAAGAACTGATTTGCACACTGAATAATATTAAAGCCACGATCAATTAGCTTAATATAATCTGTGCCGCCCCACCACCAAGCAGGGATAACAGTTGTATCATTGAAATCACCATGTGTAATTTCTGCCCAGCCAATCATTCTTCTTCCATGCTCTTTGAAAAGCTTGTTTAGCTCTCCTGTATACCAGCACTGAAGATTACGAGGATCACCCTTGATACCACGCTGAATCATTAGCTCATAAACACGCTTAGAATCATCCCACATATTTGTTGGGCACTCATCGCCACCAATATGGCAATACTTACTTGGGAAAAGAGTAAACACTTCACGCCAAATATCCTTACATGCCTCAACAGTTGCATCCTCCATATTTAGCACATGGTGTGAGATATGCCATCTTGTGCGTACTTCAGGAGTTGTAAGAGAAGCCATACCAAACTCAGGATATGCAGCAATCATTGCTTGAGCATGACCTGGTGTATTAATCTCAGGAATTACCACAATATGACGGCGTGCTGCATAAGCAACAATCTCTTTTACTTCCTCTTGAGTATAGAAACCGCCATGTGGCTTACCATCAAATCTATGTGGCTTATCGCGATGATCATGACCAATTAGAGTCTCCTTACGCCAAGCACCAACCTCTGTTAGCTTAGGATATTTCTTAATTTCAATACGCCAGCCCTGATCGTCTGTCAAATGCCAATGGAAAATTGAATACTTGTGCTGAGCAATCAATTCAATAAAGCGAAGAACTTCATCCTTAGGAGAGAAGTGACGAGAAACGTCAAGATGCATACCACGCCACTGAAGCTCTGGTTTATCTTCAATTTCTACCTCTGAAAATTCCCATGCTACTGCCTGTTTTGTTGATGCATAAATCTCTGCTGGGAAAAGCTGACGAAGTGTTTGAATTGCACGACCCAATGCTGAACTGGATTCACCTGTAATTAAAACCTTTCCATCCTTAGCCACAATTTTATGGCCTTCAGGCCTAAAGCCCATATCATTTTCTTCTGGTTCATTTGCTAAAGAGAATGTAATTGTTCCCTCACCCTCAACAACAGGAAGGGCAAAGCCAGTAGCTGGGCGAAGATATTCTGCTAGAAACTCTGCTTCTTTCTTTGCAGCTTCATTTCCATTCCATGCAATTGTTGCATCACTATTAAGAGCAAACACACCACCTAATTCTTGTACCTTTTTTGGCTGTGGGATGATAGCAATTTTATTCATTGTAACCTCATTATTAAAATTAAATTTTGTAGCATGAATTTCCACACTTTCTTCTTAGATTATATCAAATTATTTAATCTAATTACAACAAAATTTCGCATAATCCTAAAACTAGCACTTATGATAGATTTACCGCATATATTGCTCTGCAATGCTTCATATGCCGTAGGAATGCTTCATGGTGCTCTGCACCGTTTCATAGCACTTGTGCTGCTTCATCACAATTCAAACACGAATTTTGTTTTTTGTTGTCTGCCACACACAACAAAAAAAGAGTGCCACCACAATCGCAGTAGCACTCTTCTTTACTCACTAAAAGATTAAATCTCTTCACACCAGCCATGAATGTCAGGTACTTCACCATATTGAATTGCTTGTACCTTTTCATATAGCTCTTGAACCACAGGTCCGCAAGATTCACTGTCACCAAGTGTGATTACCTTGTCTCCACGTGTGATTTCATAAACAGGAGTTACAACTACCGCTGTTCCGCAAGCTGCGATTTCAACAAACTCTTCTAGCTCTGTGAATGGAATTGGACGAACCTCAACCTTGCGTCCAGAATCTGCTGCAATCTGCTTCAATGTCAAGTTTGTAACACTTGGCAAAACAGAAGTAGAATCAGGTGTTACATATGTACCATCCTTCTTAATTCCTAAGAAATTAGATGTTGCAAATTCTTCAACATATGTATGGCTCTTAGAATCAAGATAAAGCTCTACAGGATAACCTGCTGCCTTTGCTTTTTCATGAGCATACAAGCTTGCTGCATAGTTACCACCAATCTTGATATCACCTGTTCCAAGAGGAGCTGCACGATCAAATTCATCATAAATAATTGCACGTACAGGCTTCAATCCACCCTTGTAATATGCACCCACTGGCATTACTAATACGATGAATGTATATTCCTTTGCAGGAGCAACACCAATTTGAATACCTGAACCAATCAACAATGGGCGAATATAAAGAGAACCACCTGTGCCATATGGAGGAACAAACTCCTCATTTGCGCGAACAACACGCTTTACAGCATCAACAAACATCTCTGGAGGAACAGGTGCCATACATGCACGCTTTGCTGTTCTGAACATGCGATTTGCATTCTCCATTGGTCTGAAAATACGCACCTTGCCATCCTTGCAGCGGAAAGCCTTCATTCCTTCAAATGCTTCCTGTCCATAATGTAAGCAAGCTGCACCAATGTGTAAATTGATGTATGGATCCTTTACTAGCTCACCATTATCCCAAGCACCATCCTTCCAAGTGTAACGAATGTGGCAATTTGTATCACTATAACCAAAGCCTAATTTTGACCAATCAATGTCTGACATTTTTAAATCCTCTCTTACAAGTTTTAGATGTACTAAATTTTCTAACTTTTTAGCTCTTTTTTCAAGAAAAAAATTGAAAAAACAAATATATTAGCTACAAAAAAGTAATCAAACCAAAATTCCACAATAATATGCGAAATTTTGGTTTGAAGAACAGGCGTAGCGAATTGTTAACTACACCTGCTATTATATGCTAGTACAAACAATTAAGCATTCTGGTAGGAGCCACTCATCTGCACAACCTTTGCAACCTGATTGACGTCCTTTGTTGACTTAGAATTCTTAATCAAATCCATCAACATTGCTTCGTACTTAGCTCCATCAAGTGGTAGCTGTACTGTTACATCATTGAAGGAAGAATAAAGCATACTTGTACCTAGCTCAACAGAGTTAATACCCTCCTCAGCTGGTGCTAGTAGAGGCTTGCCATCTAGAACAGCTTCTACGAAGTTGTTTAGGATACCAACATGCTGTGGACCTGCGCTATGGCATGGAATATCAATATTCCAGTGCTCTGGAGTAGCAAAGCCATTTGGACATGTCTTAATAAACTCCTCTTGACCAACTAGGTTTGTTGTCCATTTAATTGTACCATCCTCGATAACAATCTTACCATACTCACCGCAAACCTCAAGACGGTTTGTTCCTGGAGTCTCACCAGTTGTTGTGATAAATACACCTGTTGCACCATTTGGATACTCTAGGTATGCTGTAACAGTATCCTCAACCTCAATATTGTGGAAATTACCAATCTTGCAGTATGCACGAACGCTCTTTGGCATACCAAATAGCCACTGCATTAGGTCCAACTGATGTGGGCACTGATTTAGTAGTACACCACCACCTTCGCCCTTCCAAGTTGCACGCCAGCCACCATTATCATAGTATGCCTGTGTACGATACCAGTTAGTAATAATCCAGTTGATACGAGTTAGCTTACCAAGCTTACCGCTCTGAATGATTTCACGTAGCTTGATGTAGTGTGGATCTGTGCGCTGATTGAACATTGCAGAGAATACAACATCCTTATTTGTGTGAGCGGCAATTAGTCTCTCAGCATCTGCCTTATGTACTGAAATTGGCTTCTCAACGATTGTATGAAGACCATTATTCAATGCATCAATACCAATTGTTGTATGGAAATAGTGTGGAGTTGCAACAATAACTGCATCTACCTCACCAGAGCGAATTAACTCCTCGCTAGAAGTAAAGCACTTATACTTATCCTTATAGCGCTCTAGCTTCTCTGGTACGATATCACATACTGCTGTAACGCGTAGGCGAGCGACCTTTCCAGCCTCAATATTTCTAATGTGTTCAGAACCCATATTACCTAGACCGATAACGCCTAGACGGACCTCTGTCTTTGTACTCATTTTATCTCCTTTTTGTATTAGTAATTACTACAATAAACAAAACTTAATTAAATCTCTCTTCAAATGGAATTGTCACATCATAATCCTTTGACAATTTCTTCATTTCTTGAACAAGCATTGGACTCTTTGTCTTTTCATATGCAACAAATAAATCAAACATTCTTGCGCGAGCCCACTCCTTACGAATAATTGAATCACCCTTCTTTACTTCAGGGCCATCAAGCTTAAGTTCAAAAATCATATCATGAATTTTGCTATGTGATTTACCCTTTGCTTGAAATGTCACAGATTCTACATCCTTCTTAACACGGCCATAAATGTAAAGTGGTGTATCCAAATACAAATGTGGGGTATTACGAGGAGCAACCTCTGCCTGTGATGAAGAGTCAAAGATAAATGAAATATCTGCAAGCACAGGGCGAGCTGTTGTTGAAAATACATTCATTGCTGCTGTCTTTGTTTCAAAACGATCCTTAACAATTCTTGCAGGGCCACCACGATTTAAGAATGAAAGCATTGATAATAAGTAATCATTATTACCCTTACGACCTGGAGAGATAGAAAATACAGATGCATTTCCTCCATTCATTTGTGAGAATGAACTGATAATCTCAGTATCTTGAGTAATCTTACCAGATGTTGTAGAACCATCTGTTAGAAGAATTACAAGCAACACACGATTTGGGTCTGTTGGTAACTCAAGCACCTCTTCAATAGCACGATAAATATCTGTATTTCCCTTTGCTTGAATATTATCAATAAATTGATTTGCCATTACCTTAGCACCTTGCTCGCCAGCTGACATCCAACCATGAGGGAAACATAATGAACTCTCATCATTAAATGCCATAATATTAAAGCGATCAGTTGGTTGCAACGCACCAACTAGATTTTTTAAGTTATCACGAACAATGCCAATACGTAATGCGCCAATACTTTCAGAAGCATCTTGCAAGAAAAGAACATCACGATTGATTACAGGCAATGATGTCTCATCCTTACGAGATATATCAACTCTGAAATAAACATAATCATCTGAGCTTAAGAAACCTGGCTTAAACACTGTAATCTCAGGAGTAAGCACATTTTCAATAGGCACAGGCACAACCTCTGGCTCTGGAACATCAATTGTACGCTCAACAATTGCTTTTGTAGTCTCTGGATTTGCTAAAGCTTCATCACTGATTTGCTGGATTGTTGCTGTCTGGGTTGCTTCTTTAATATAATCATCTATACTTTTACCAGGAATAGATTTTGCAGAAGGAACAAAACTAGGTAATTCAGCAAATTCTAACTTCTTATTAGCATCAATACGAGGTGTTTGAAAAACAACATCTGGCGCATTTTCAAAACGCTCAATTTGTGGTACAACAACACGAGATATATCTGCTACATCAATATCCGCAATTGCCTTGCGATCAATTTCTACAACATCAATACGTGGAAGCCACATTTCAATATTTGGCTTCACATCAATTTCATCAAGCTCAACTGTCTTTGAACCTGTTCCTGGTAAAAACCTGTTTGCAACATTCTTTGCTTGGAAAACAGATTCTGGTACTGGCTGAGGTGTTTCACTATAATCCTCTGCTTTATCTTCACCAGCAATCGCTTCAGCAATTTTAATGTTCTCTGCCTCAATAAGCTCTTGGCTCTTATCTATATCCACAGTGATTGGTGGCATTGTTGTATCTAAATCAACCTTAGGTATATTTGCATTTTCAAAAAGTGTAATTTGCAAGCCTTGAATTGAAGCTATACCTAAAAAATGAAGCAACAATGAAAATACAATCGCGCCAGCAGCAATTGCGAGCTGAATTGTTGCTCCTGCATCTTCATTTGTATATTGTTTTTTGTGTGACCTATTATTCATAAATTATTTAGCCTCCGACGCAAAACGTTTAGCCTCAGCACTATTCGGATAAATACTTATTAAATCCTCAATAATTTTCTTTGCCTCTTCTTCTCTTCCTTCTTCTCTTAATAATGCAACAGTTTCTGCCATTACAGGAGGCAAAATTGTATCATGAGAGAACAACAATGAAGCGGCTGTTAAAATGCGAATTCCTTCTGCCCTCTTTCCTTGAGCAATTGCACTATGGCCATGACCAATATAAGAATAAATTCTAAGCTCATTAAATTCAGGCATATCAATACTAAGCTTTGCTGCCTCAGCAAAGCGCTGCTCTGCTTCTACAAAGTTCTTCTTTTGCATTAACAATTCACCAAGATAGTAGCAGCACTCAATATATTCGCGTGTTTTAGCATTACAGCTAAGAGCATTTCTGTAATATGTTTCTGCCTCATTAATTTTTCCAGCACCAGAGGCTGCTCTTGCAGCTAACGCCCAACCCATTTGCTTCCATGCATCTGAAGCTTCAATATCTGATGCCAACTTTACAGCAGCCTTCTCTGCATCAGACCAATATTTTCTATCAATTAAGTTGTTACTTAACCATGCCAAATTCTGAGGAGAAAATGTATTGGAGATATTATTATCCAAAAGGTCCTTCATTATTGAAATGGACTCTTCCTCTTTCTTAAGCTTTTGAAGCACATTTGCCAACATAAATTTGCACTTTTGAGTAGAATCTGTTGCCAGAGTATAAGTAAGAGCCTTTCTTAAATTTTTCTCTGCTTGAACCAATTCACCCTTAGCTGCCAATAAATTACCGGACCATAAATATGCCTCACCAACAAATTCACTATTAGGATATGCGGAATAAATCAAAATAAATGAATTCAAAGACTCTTCATTATTTCCTCTGCGATTTTCCTCTACCGCAATATGATATGTTGCTGCAGGAACTTTTAAATTTCCTGAATGCTCTTTTACAAAACGTTTGAACAATCCTAATGCTCGCTCATCATTATCAATAGAATAAGAATGTGCTGCAAAGAATAATGCATCTGATGCATATTCACTCTTTGGATACTTTTCTGAAAGCTGTAAAAATGCAGACGCTGCTTCCTCTCTCTGCTGAGCTTCGCGATATTCATTAGCTATTCTGAATAATGCATCATCCGCATGCTCACTTTCAGGAAAATCTCGTACAAGCATTCTATAATTTTGAACTGCTACTTCTACATTCTTTGCAGCTGAAGCAGACTCTGCAGTAAGCCAAATTGCATCCTCTCGAAGCGATTCTATATTACATATTGGACGTAGAACGTTAATTGCCTCTGCAAACATTCCTTTATTATAATATGCTCTTGCGAGATTTAATGCTGATTTATGACCAAAAGGACTGTTTGGATCAACATCTACAACAGATTTATATAAATCTATTGCCTTTTCATAATTTGAAACTTCAAAGTATGAATTTGCAGCCACATAACGTAACTCACCCAACTGAGATGAGGTAAAGCCACCACGAGATTGCAAAGCACCTGTCGCAGATGTACTTGCCTCTGTATACATACCTGCAAGAAAATATGACCAAGCCAGTTTTATATATACATCATTTAAGCGAGAATCCTCAGGAAACTTGCTTATTAATGTAGAAAAATCAGTAATTGCATCGCGATACTTCTTCATGCAATAATGAACATAACCAAGATAAAAATAGCTCTCTGCCTCTAAACTTGCAGTTGGTAGTTTTGTAGCAATTGCCTCTTTAAGCAACTGCTCAGCCCTATTCAGTTGATTGTAAGAAGGATCTGTCAATATACATCCTAATGCTACCTTTGCATAAGGAACATAATGACTTACTCCACATTCACGAATCAATCTGTCAAAATCTTTGATTGCTTCGTCAATCTTACCTCTACGAACTAAAGCACTGCCATGCAAATACAACGCCTCTGCTAATATGTCCTTAGGTGGATTTTTCTTTATCAAACTATCGGAGATTTGCTCTGCCTCATCCACCTTATTAACATCTAAAAGCATTGAAGCAAGTTTTAACAATGCTTCTGTATTGTATTTAGAGTCCTTATGCTTTACTAATGTGTAAAAAACCTTGCATGCTCCCTCTTTATTACCAGAGAGACGTAGAGACTCTCCCAAATTACAAAGCAATGCATCATTGCCACTTTCACCTGGAAAATCCTCTAAATAACGAGCATATTCATTTGCTGCTTGTTTATACAACTGACGTTTATACAAACTTTCAGCAAATTGCAATCTATCCTCTTTTGTAAGGACATCTGCTCCCTGTAACATTAATCCAGCAAAGAATATCATTACTAAACTAAATCCGAGAGCTGCTCTTCTTTGACAATTATTCTTCATACAATTTATAAACTGTTTTTTACACGTTAAATCTAAGCGTAAATCTCATGCAATGCTATGCTATGAGATACTACTTAATTTCTGTTGGTGCGATATCTACATCGTAGCCAGCTTCTTTGTTGCCATTCATATCTGTGGCAAAAGAAATTTGCCAAATATCTGCTTGGCGGCAAATATCAATAACATTCAAAACATTTGCATAATCTGTTTCTTTATCAGCGCGAACTACAACAGGATGTCCTTTATAAATACTGGAAAGTCTCTTACAAGTTTCCAATAGCTTTTCCTCTGTATATTCAATCTGATTGATGGTGATTACACCAGCTTTATCAATGTTGATAATGATCTCGCCTGGTAGGCGATCTGGCATAGTTCCGCTTTCTGCTGTTGGCAATGCAATATCAACCTCATATTCCCACTGAGAAAAAACTGAGGTTGTTACAAAGAAGCAAAGCAACAAAAAGACAACGTCCATCATAGATGTCATCTGAAATGATGGCAATTCTGCTTTTTTATTTGAACTAAACTTCATCACTAAACCTAGCCCTGAATAATAGTAGATACAACCTCATTTGCTGCACGCTCTAAATCGGAAATGCGTCTAGCTGCGCGGCGGCGGAAATATGCATAGAAAATCATTGCTGGAATTGCAATGCAAAGACCTGCAACTGTTGTTACAAGTGCTTGAGAAACACCCTGAGCCAAATAAATTGGTTTTGCTGCTGCTACGCTTGAACCAAGTGCACTAAATGCACGAAGCATACCTAAAACAGTACCAAACAAACCTACCATTGGTGCCACTGTAGCAATATCAAGCAACCACTGTGCAGCTTCATTAATCTTTGAAGCCTGGCGCTCACCCTCGCTAGCAACGATTGTATCCAATGTCTGCTGATCTACCTTTGCATTGAAAATCATCTTAGATATTGCAACCTCAGCAACATATGAATATGCGCATGGTTTGTCATCACAAAGATTGCGTGCCTCAACTAGCTGGCCAACGCGAATCTTTTCTACCACATCACGGCTAAGTGCTTTAGGCACAATAGCTTCTGGGCGGTGTGCAATTAGCAAATAAATTACTATTGCTAATGTAAAAATAGAAATTGCAACTAGTAGCCACATAATCCAACCACCGTAGCCAAAGATTTGGCCAACTGTGATAGTTGGTGCTTGTGTTGCTGCATCAGCTGCAGCTGTTGTTTCTGCATTAAGAATTGTTGCAATAGTTACGAGGAACAGCCCTAAAAAAGCTGTTAATTTATTTTTCATAGTTTTTCTCCAATTAGTTTGATAAATAATTGTGTAGAATTATACCATTTTTAAGTCCTAGAAACAATATAATTTACGACTAAATCATAAGCCCATCACCTAAAACCATAAAAACTTAAATAAACTCCTGACACAAAAGCATTTACAACAACAAACTCTCACCCTAATTAAGCAACACAAGGGACGATGCGGATAAGACAACAAAGAATTCTAGCGCTTTAATAAATTTGTCTCCAAGGTCTCCTGCGTCCCCATTATCCCCTAAGCGCTAAACAATTTATTTCCGCGATAGCGCTTCCGTCCGGGACAATTAGAATTTTTACGCAATGCGAGCGTGCTAAGCACGCCAAAACCTTTGGCGAGTACGCCACGCCTAAGCTATCGCTTGGCTCGCGCGTTTAGAAAAGCGAGAGGAGCATGTCGCGATTGCTCATGCACCTCTCGCAACAGAAGTATAATCGGTTTTTTTAGATAAATAAAAATTTTCAGATTTAATATAATATTAGAAATAAACCTTTTATTCTTCGGTTGCTGGAGGTGCGCTGAACAACAGAGAAGCGCTCCTCCAGTCCTTTCATAACGTGCCAGCAAAAATGCGTTGCATTTTGCGTGGCGTACTCAGATGAGGCTCTGGCGCAACGCGCTCGCGTAAGCGTTAAATCTCTGTGCAAGACGAGCCTAAATTCGTGTCCGAATTTAGATGAAGCAGCGCAAGCGCTATGAAGCGGTGCAAAGCA
>JAFPBK010000123.1 GCA_017424105.1 Kiritimatiellia bacterium
AAGAACTCGCGGATAGCGGTAGCTACAGGACGTGTGTTTATAATCGCCTCGGGGCGAAGATCGTCAACGTCGTGAACGGACATTCTTTCCTTGATGATCTTGTCCATTTTGGTCATACCGATTCTCATCTGGTTCTGACAGTGGGGTGGTATGATGCTCGGCGGTTATGCATCTGTTATTAATGGTACAGTTAAGCACACAGGTAAAACATGTGCAATCAAGGCATATGAGGTTGATAGACTTGAGGATTTAATAATTATTATTGAGTCTGAAGCAACAAACACTGGAGGCGTATCATTAAGAGACCATAATACAATGGGTAAGGCTCACATTAATGTTATTAAAAATGTGAAGATGATTGGTACTGGTAACTATGGTATTGAAACATATGGTAAGGGTGATCCTGCAAATAAGACAAGACCAGTTATTGATTTAATTGAAAATGTTGAGATTGACTCTATTACATATGGACTAGATTTGAGTGCTTCAATTGGTACAATTAAGAATAGTGTAATTTCTGGCTCTAAGAGTGGTATTTCTATTAAGAACAGTAATGATTTTTCTGTTACAATTAATTTTGTTGGAAACAACGATATTATGGGTGGCGAAAGTGCTGTAGTTGCTAATTACTCTAGCTCTACCGGTACAGTTGGAATTACAGCTGATAAGTATACTGACTTTATAAACACAAGCGGCGGAGATGCATTTAATGTAAAGGTATCAACAACAAACCCATCAACATTTGATATTGTTGGTTACACGGTTGAAGGCAATACATTTACAGAGTGTGAGCATAGTGTTAGCGGTGGCTCATGCACAGAAAGAGCTGAGTGCTCAATTTGTGGTAAGGCATTTGATTATGTTCATAACTTTGTTGAGGATGAGTCAAAGAGAGTGCTTCCTAACTGCACAATTCAGGGTAAGGCTTATTATAACTGCTCAGATTGTGATGCATCTAAGGAAGAATTTATTCCACGTGATGCTGATGCTCATGAGTGGGTTTCAACAACAAAGGATCCAACACATACAGAAGATGGTCTAATTTCTTACAACTGCTTGTATGGTTCATGCGTAGGTGAAGAGTATACAACAACAATCCCTGCACTTGGTCATACATATGATGATGGTGTTAAAACATCTGCAACATGTGACAAAGCTGGATTCACAACATTTACATGCTCATGCGGTCATTCTTATGAGGTAGTAGATGAGAATGATCCTGCACTTGGGCATAGTTATGAAAAGACAGGCAGTGGTGATGGCTATGTTGAGTATACATGCGGTACTTGTGGCGATGTAAAGCAAGAGGAAGTACTTTATGTATCAGTTGCTGTATCTGCTATCGAAATCGATGGTGATGAAGCTAAGCTAACAATTGGCTCAGAGTATACAGAAGCTATCGTATACTTTGGTGAGAATCTAGGTGAGTGGGGTGAGCCTACAACTGAGGAAGTTGTTGATGGTGTTATTACTGTTCCAGCTACAACAGCTACAGGCTTCTTCAAGGTAGAAGCAAAATAAGTTATAAATCCTTAGATTTAAACATAACTTTAGAAAAGGCACGGGCTTCGGCTCGTGCCTTTTCGCTTCTTACACTTTAGAATAGGTTAATTCTGCGAAATCATCTTGGTGCACAGCCAGGACGACGCCTGGCTGCTCTGAGATAATGAATCATGCATCACGCGCACACTGCACCTAACCACAAACCCATTCGTGCAGATTCGTGCAGATTTGTGCAGATTCGTGTTCTTGAAAAACCACACTCATTCGTGTATGCGCAATTCTGTAATCCAGTCCCTTACCTTCGCACATTTAGCCCTCACGCATCCTGCACCAACAAAATCATTGCTTGCGCCAATTTCCTAAAAATTGTAGAATATATACATTAACAAAGGAGGCTTATTATGGTGCCACAATGGATTATTGAAAAAAAGCGTGATGGCGGGCATATCTCAGAAGCAGATATTCGCGAGCTTATCGATTTATATTCAAAAGGAGAAATTCCTGATTATCAGATGTCAGCATTTCTTATGGCTGTATACTTTAAAGGTATGTCTTTTGATGAAGTAACCGCCCTGACTGATGCTATGATGCGCTCTGGTGATGTTCTTGATTTTTCTAATTATGGCAGCCTCTCTGTAGATAAACATTCTACTGGCGGTGTAGGCGATAAATTATCAATACCTCTTGCGCCTTTGGTTGCTGCTGTAGGTGTTGTAGTGCCAATGATTTCAGGACGTGGCTTAGGTATTACAGGTGGTACACTTGATAAACTTGAATCAATTCCTGGTTATAATACACAATTAACAACAGAACAATTCCAAGATGTTCTTGCAAAGGTGGGTTGTTCAATAATCGGACAAACAGCACGCCTTGCACCAGCAGATAAAAAGCTTTATGCATTGCGCGATGTTACAGGTACTGTCCCTTCAATTCCACTTATTTCTGCAAGCATTATGTCCAAGAAACTGGCAGAGGGTGCTGCAGGACTTGTTCTTGATGTTAAGTGTGGTCGCGGTGCTTTTATGAAGAGCATGGATGATGCACGTACACTTGCAAAGACAATGCAAGCAATTGGACGCGGGATGGGTAGAAATATTGTTGCCTTGCTAACAAATATGGATTCTCCACTTGGCGAGAAGATTGGTAACACACTTGAAATAGAGGAATCTATTGATGTTCTCAAAGGTAAAGGCCCAGCAGATATTCGTGAGCTTACAATGGCATTGGCAGTAGAGATGGTTCTTTTGGCAAAGCTGGCTGAAACTCCTGAAGAAGCTAAAGCAAAGCTTGAAGCAGCATTGGAAAGTGGTGCCGCTCTTCAAAAATTTAGAGATATGGTAATTGCACAAGGTGGTGATGCTCGCATTATCGATGATTATTCGCTAATGCCTCAAGCACCTGTAAAGCTTGATGTATGTGCTGATGCTTCTGGCTATGTAGAAACAATTGATGCTGATGCTATTGGACGTATGGTACTCCTACTTGGTGGTGGACGCCGCCAAGTAACCGATTCTATCAACTACGGTGTTGGTATAAGCAATTTAATTAAACTGGGAACAGAGGTAAAGCCAGGTGATAGGCTAATGACCATTCATGCTGCATCAGAAGCAGAGGGTAAGGCATTGATTTCTTCTGCACGTGATGCGGTTAAGCTTTCTATTTCTCCTTTGACAGCTCCTGAGCTAATCTATGAACGAATCTAACCAAATTAATATCGGAGAAGCGGACTTTAGTCCG
Source organism: Kiritimatiellia bacterium (assembly GCA_017424105.1). GTDB lineage: Bacteria > Verrucomicrobiota > Kiritimatiellia > RFP12 > UBA3636 > RGIG990. The sequence continues at coordinate 3,241 of JAFPBK010000123.1, forward strand.
CCAATTATGGGAAAAATAATAATTCGCGGTGCTCGTGAGCATAATTTGAAAAATGTTTCTGTGGAAATTCCTCAGAATGCAATTACTGTGATTACTGGAGTTTCTGGCTCTGGTAAATCAACGCTTGCATTTGATACTATTTTTGCAGAAGGGCGCCGCCGTTATCTTGAGAGCCTTCCTGCTGCTGCACGACAATATCTCAACAATCTGTCTCGCCCTGACGTAGATTCTGTTGATGGTCTTGCCCCAGCAATTGCGATTGAGCAAAATTCAGTTCAACCAACTGCTCGTGCAACTTTGGCCACAATTACAGAGCTTTCTGATTATTTTGAGGTATTGTTTGCAAAGCTAGGAGAAGTGCATTGTCCTAACTGTGGGCAATTATTAAAAAGCACAAGCCCAGAGCTCGTTGTTGAGGAACTCCTCTCAAAACTAGAAGGAACGCGACTTACAATTTTGACACCATTGTTGAAGGATGGCTCTAAAGGAGCGATTGAGGAAGCGCTTCGTTATGCAGAATTGATGGGCTTTGTACGTGTTCGCATAAATGGCGAAATTATTGAGCTTGAAGAAGCATCCGATTATATTTCAAAAACAGAAGCCGCAACAATTGAGGCAGTTGTAGATCGCATTGTAGTTCGCGAGGGTGCTCGTCATCGCGTTACAGATTCCGTAGAACTGGCAATGCGCATTGGCAAAGGCACTATGCGTTGTATTTGTGCACCAAAGGGAGAAGAGGAGCAGGAGCTCTGCTATTCGGAGCATAATAAATGCTTCAATTGTGATTATCCGGGTTTTGAATTGCTTACAGCAAAGGCTTTTTCTAGCAATAGTGCTATTGGGGCATGCCCACAATGCCACGGCTTAGGAAAATGTATTCAAAATGGCAAAAAGCAAGAGCCAATTACTTCTGCAAAACAAGTAGAAGGTGCAACACTTGTTACTTGCAGTGCTTGTAATGGGACTCGCTTTTCTCCTCAAATTTTAGCATGCACCCTGCCACATCCGTCTGGCTCAAAAAATATTGCAGAAGTTTATGCTTTGCAAATTGATGAGCTCAAAGGTTGGCTGCAAGGGCTTAATCTGACCATGGAGCAAGCACAACTCGTTGCTCCAGTGCTTGAAGGAATATTCTCGCGAGTAGATTTATTGTGTCAGCTTCGTGTTGGCTATCTCACACTTGCACGAGAGGGGCGCACACTTTCTCGTGGTGAATTGCAGCGCATTCGCCTTGCTTCGCACTTAGGAGGCAATCTCACAGGCGTACTATATGTGCTCGATGAGCCTACGATTGGCTTGCATTCATCTGACACCCAGCTATTGGCAGAGCTGTTGCGTCAGCTCCAAAAGCAAGGCAATACAGTTGTTGTTGTAGAGCATGATCCAATTATTATCCGAGCTGCAGATTATGTTGTGGATTTGGGTTCTGGTGCCGGTGTTGAGGGTGGTGAGATACTTGCTGTAGGCACACCAAAGGAAATTGAGGCTAATCCTGCTTCTATCACAGGTGCATTTTTATCAGGACGCGAGAAGCCGCTAATTCCACCTAAAATAGAGCAGAATTTTGGCTCAATTAAGGTGTACGGTGCACAAAAGTATTGCTTACCAAAACTGAATGCTGAGTTTCCATTAGGAAAATTTACTGTTGTTACAGGTCGTTCAGGTGTAGGAAAATCTACGCTTGTAAACGAGGTGCTTTGTGAAAATGTCGCCACATATTTGGCAAATCGTGGCACGCTTCCTAATGGGTATATTGATTGCGATTGCATTGATGGGCTAGATCAAATTGATAAGCTTATTGCAATAGATGCTACACCATTTGGCCGTTCCGATAGAAGTAATTTGCTTACATACATGGGTGTGTTTGGCATAATCAGAGATTTATTTGCAGCAACACCTGCAGCAAAGGCAAGGGGGTACACTGCCACACGCTTTAGCTTTAATGTCAAAGGCGGACGCTGTGAGGTATGTAAGGGAACAGGTGTTAAAGAGCTTGAGATGAGCTTCTTGCCAGATGTTACTATTACCTGTGAGCAGTGCGGTGGCACGCGATATAATCGTGAGACTCTTGAGGTGCATTATGCCGGACGCTCAATTGCGCAAGTCTTAGATTTGACAGTTGCTGAGGCGATAAGTGTGTTTGATGCAATTCCTCAGCTACGTTCAAAGCTGGAGCTGCTTGCAGAGGTTGGGCTTGGGTATCTCAAGCTTGGTCAGGCAGGGGCAACGCTTTCAGGAGGTGAGGCTCAGCGATTAAAGCTAGCGGCAGAGCTTTCACGACCTGCGGATAAGCGCACACTTTATGTGCTTGATGAGCCTACAATTGGTCTTCATTTTGCAGATGTTCGCCGTTTGGTTGAATGCTTTATGAAGCTACGCGATAAAGGCCACACCATTATTGTAATTGAGCATAATGATGATGTTATTGCAGCAGCAGATTGCTGCATAGAACTGCTAAATTCGTGTCCGAATTTAGATGAAGCAGCGCTTTGCGCTATGAAGCGGTGCAAAACACCATGAAGCATGCCTGCGGCATATGAAGCATTGCGAAGCAATATATGCGGTGGAAATATTTCTTAATATCAGCAAGGCGAGGACGCCATGCCGCCCAGTTATTCTGTAAGACGGGGACGTCTTACAGCCCAGTTAACGTGTAGGACGGGGACGTCCTACACCCCAGTTATGCACACTCCTCAAATATTTTAACCTCATCTAT